>CAZLDF010000521.1:0-4001 GCA_964558095.1 uncultured Isosphaeraceae bacterium
CGACCATGCCCGGGTTGGGATCGACGCCCCACGCGGTCTGATCGCGCCGGCGATTGAGGTTGCGGCCGCTGGGCAGGTAATAGTCGGCCGTGGTGAACTTGAGCGTGCCCTGGCCGAAGGGCAGCACGCGAACTTCCTGCACCGAGCCCTTGCCGAAGGAGCGCATGCCCAGCACCTTGGCGCGATCGTAATGCTGCAATGCGCCTGCGATGATCTCGCTCGCCGAGGCGGAGTCTTCGTTGATGAGCACGATCATGGGGAAGTAGGGAAGCGTGCCCTCTTCGCCGGCGCTGTAGGCGGTGGCCCGGCCGTTGCGAGGCGAGACGGTGACGATGGTTCCCTGGGAAAGGAAGAGGTCGGCGACGCGCACGGCGCCGGCCAGTTCTCCGCCGGGATTGCCGCGAAGATCAAGCACCAGGCCGTTGAGACCGCGCGACTGCGCTTGCGAAAGCGCCAGGTGCAGGTCATCGACGGTGGTGGCGTTGAACTGCGAGATGCGGATGTAGGCGATGCCCAGGTCGCCATCGACGCAGTAGTTCCAGTCTTCACCCACGCGCTTGATGCCAAGCACAGTGGGCGTGATGATGTGGCTTCGAATGACGGTGATGTCTTCTTCTTCGCCGTCTTCGTGTCGCACGCGAACGTGCACAGCGGTGCCGGGCTCGCCCATGAGCTTGTCGACGGCCTGCTGAATGGGGTCGATCGTTCCGAGGTCGGCGTCGTCGCTGAAAGGCGGCTGGCCCTCGATGCTGAGGATCACGTCCCCGGCGCGGATGCCCGCGCGAAGCGCCGGCGAGTTGTCCATCGGCGAGATGATCGTCAGCTCGCCGTCGATCATATTCACTTCCGCGCCGATTCCGACGTATTCTCCCCGCAGCCGCTTATTGAACTCGCCCACGTCGGTCGAGGGAACATACGTCGTGTAGGGATCGTCCAGCGGCTCGATCATCCCCGCGATCATGCGATGCTGCATCTGCTCGAGCGTCTGCTCGTCGGGCTCGAGGACGAACTCGTCGATGAGAATCTGGCGTACGGCCACAACCGCGTCGAGGGCTTGGAAGTCCGCGGCGCGATCGGCGATGGCGAGCGGCAGGTGAATCAGCAGCGAGCTGAACAGCACCACCAGCAACACGGGAGCGACGACCTGCTTGATCCGCACGGAAACCTCCTTGTCTGGCGAGTGACGGGCTTGCATCGACCAGGCGCGGGCGGTGGTCAACTGCTTCGCAGAACGCCGACCGCCTTCCATTGTTGCCGACATCCACGGGCCTCGCACGTTTCGCGAGCGGCCTCTGTGTTTCGCGAGCGGGCTCGTCCCGCTGCGGGGCGTCGATGGACGCGGTTCACCGGGAATCCGCTCGATGCGTCATAGAATAGGCTCTGCCCGCCTGGGCGGGCCGGAGTGATCGTGAGCATGACTCAACAGACGCGTCAATCCATTGCCGTTGCCGCCGAACGTGCGGTGCTTGTCGGCGTCGATCTGCCAGGCGAGTTCGTGGACGATCGCGACCGCTTCGGCGAGCTTCGCGCGCTGGCCGAGACCGCCGGTGCGACGGTGGTGGGCGAGTTGGCGCAGAAGCGCCGCGTGCCCTCCGGGCGGTACTACCTGGGCAAGGGCAAGCTGGATGAGCTTCGACAGATCGTCGCGATGACGGATGCGGGGCTGGTGATCTTCGACAACGACCTATCGCCGGCACAGATTCGCGCGCTGGAACGGGAACTTGAGCGCAAGATCATCGACCGCAGCGAGTTGATCCTGGACATTTTCGCCAACCGCGCCGCGACGGCCGCCGCGAAACTGCAGGTCGAGATCGCACAGCTTGAATACACCTATCCCCGCTTGCGCGCGATGTGGACGCACCTGGGTCAGGTGACGGGCGGCGCGCCGATCGGCATCGGCACCCGCGGCCCCGGCGAGAAGCAGATCGAAATCGACCGCCGCATCGTTCAGCAGCGGCTGGCGCACCTTCGCCGCGAGCTGGCGACGATCCAGGCGCGCAAGACGCGCGAGGTCGCCGCCCGCAATGTCGATCATTTCACCGTCGGGCTGGTCGGCTATACCAACGCAGGCAAGAGCACGCTGTTCAACACGCTGACCGCCGGCGGGGCGTACGCGCACGCCAAGCTCTTCGCCACGCTTTCGACGCGCACCGAGCGCTGGGACCTCGGCGGGGGCAACGGCGTCATGCTCTCGGACACCGTCGGTTTCATTCGCAATCTCCCGCACCATCTCGTGGCGTCGTTTCGCTCGACGCTCGAGGAGACCGTCTTCGCCCACGTGCTGCTGCTCGTCGTCGATGTCGGCGACCCGAACGCCCCGATGCAGCTTGAGACCGTGCAGAACACGCTCGACGACATCGGCGCGACGACGCAGCCGCGGCTGGTCGTGCTGAACAAGATCGACCAGCTTGAGCGAACCGAAGACTTGCTCGTCTGGCTGAACCGCATTCCGGAAGCGCTGGCGGTGAGCGCGCGGACGGGCGAGGGGCTGGAGGCGCTGCGCGAGCGCGTGCTGGAGGTGTTCCTGGGTCCGGTGCGCGAGGTGGTGGTCGAGGCGCCGCTGGCGGACTCGCGCACAATCGATTTTCTGGAGAAGCGCACGACGGTGCTGGATCGCGAGTACGCCGACAGCCGCGCGCGATTGCGCGTGCGCATGGGCCGGCGGCAAGTAAATCTGCTGCTGTCGCGCGGGGCGCGCGTGTCGATCGACGGCGTGCCGCTGGCGCGAGCGATCGGCGAGGTCTGGCCGAGCGAGCTTCCTCCGCCGCCGCCGAAACCGATTGCGCCGCACCGGTTGGCCATGTGGAGCGACGAGTCGTGACGGCGCGCCGGACCAGAGGCGCGGCGCGTGGCTGAATTCGAGCGATATCTGCACCCGGACCTGCGCCGGATGATCGCTCAGTGGCCGGGCCAGCCGGAGCTGGGCAAGCTTGCGGAAAAGATTCGATCGCACACCGACGAGCGGACGTTTCTGGACGCCGTCGCCGAGGCGATCATCGCGCGCTATCTTCTGGAGCGGGGATGCGAGTTGCGGCTGGAGGTCGCCACGCCCGCGGGCAGGCAGTGCGATCTCGAAGTGCGCTGCGATGGGCAGTTGTTTTATCTGCACGTGAAGCGCGTGAACACGGGCCGGCCGCAGCAGCGGCGTCTGGCGATTTCATCCCGCCTGCGCAACCTCGAGCGACTGCCCCGGCCGTACCTGGTCAGCCTGCGCTGGCGCGAAGAGCTTTCCGACGAGCAGATGCAGGAGTTCGTGACGCGCGCCGGCGAGTTCATTCTGCACGCGCGCGTCGGCGACGAACTCGTCGTGCATGACAAGCGCAATGAGGAGCTTGGGGGCGTGCTCATCGCAGCGCCGTGGGACGGCTCGCACGTCAACCTCACCATCGGCCTGCCCAGCGGATTCGTCGATGAGGCGCCCCGCATGCTTCGCCTGATGCAGCGCGCGCACCAGCAGTTCATGCCCAAACAGGCGAATGTGATTCTCATCGGCACGTCGCACGAAGACGACCTGGCGGACTTCGAGTCGGCGCTGCTTGGCGCGCACATCGAGCGCTGGGATCGCCATCCGCCCGCGGGCCGGCGGATCGCGCATGGCCGGGCCGACGACGGGTTCTGGTCGGGCACGCGGCACATCGATTCCGCAGCGGCGTCGTGGTTTCGCTTCGCGCCCGGCGAGCCCGCGCCGGCGCTGCGCTTGTGGCTGCGCTCGCCCGTCACGCTCGGCCCCGCGATGCTCGCCACGCTTACCAGGTTGTTCAACACGAGCGACGGGCGGAATGGTTGATGGAGAACGAGGGAAGCACAACGAGCCCTCCGCGCGGGCGGAGAGAAGTCGGGCGCAACGAGCAACGAGCCCTCCGCGCAAGCGGAGGGAGATTGTGAGTTCTCAAAGACACTTTGACGCCGGACATCGAACCCACGCTCGCGCGTGGGGCTCGTCGTGGGGACTTCGAGATGGAAAACGAGCGGCGCGCAACGAGCACAACGAGCCCTCCGCG
>CAZLDF010000522.1:0-7291 GCA_964558095.1 uncultured Isosphaeraceae bacterium
CGGTCGCGTTCGGATTCAACTCTCGCGGACAAGTTCTCATCGAGTCCGGCAAGGCCACGGAAGAGCGGCTCATGGAGCTCGCGCTCGAAGCCGGCGCCGAAGACGTCGCCGAATCCGATGGCGGTTGGGAAGTCACCACCAGCCCCGCGGATTTCCTCGCCGTGCGCGAAGCGATCGAAAGCGCCGGCATCGAGATCGCCTCCGCGGAAGTCACGATGGTCCCGCAGAACACCGTGGCGTGCGACGCCGACACCGCGACGAAGGTGCTGAAGCTCATCGATGCGCTCGAAGAGCACGACGATGTTCAGAAGGTGTATCACAACGCGGAGATCCCCGACGAAGTGCTCGCGTAATCGACGCCCCCTGGGCCCGCCACTTCAGTGGCGTCGTTCTCGAGAATTCCGACTCATGGACGCCCCAAATCTCGATCCTCATCGTCCTACACACAAAACCTCGCGATCACCTCACAAGATTCTTCACGGCGTCCACCGCTTCGAGCACTGGTATCGCGACAACCAGGTCTATTTCATCACCGCGAAGTGTCGCGATGGGCTCGCGGCGTTCAAGTCCGAGCGCGCCAAGTCCATCTTCTGGGATCGCTTCGAACACTGGACCAACCGATACGGCTTCACGCCGTGGATCACGTCGCTGATGGACAACCACTATCACACGCTGGGGTATCTCCGCGTCGGTGAGAACCTGGGAGAAATGATGAGGCGGTTGCATGGTTCGGTTGCGAAGCTCGTCAACGATGTGCTCGATGAACGACTCGTCCCCTTTTGGCGCGGCGAGGACGGGCACGACTACTTCGACGACTGCATTCGCGATGAAACTCAGTGTCGCAGAGCGTATCGATACACGCTCATTCAGAGCGTTCGACACGGGGTTTGTGCGCGCTGGGAGGATTATCCGCACACGCGAGTGCGCGTCGAACTGGATCGGGGCGTTAAGCGTGCGCTTGAATTGGGGGCGTTGCTGGTGGGCGTGCCCTACAAGCGATATGAGAAGCGTTCACGCCACTGAAGTGGCGGGCCCGCGCGCGCTTACGATGGGTCGTATGCGTTACTCCATCACCTTCATCGGGCGCGTTCAGGGCGTGTTCTTTCGCGCGACCGCGCATGAGATCGCGACTCGTCAGTTCGACAGCCGCGTCACCGGCTTCGTCCGCAACCAGCCCGACGGGTCGGTCCTGTGCGTCGCTGAGGGCGAGCCCGCCGACCTCGATCGCTTCGTCGCCGCGATCCAAACCGCCAAGCGCGGCAACATCGCGCAGACCAGGATCGACAAATCCGACGCCACCGGCGAATTCTCCAGCTTCACCGTGCGACGTTGACGATAGGAACAGATGAAACGCCGACCACTCGATGCCCCCGCCATGATCCGCTACGTCACTTTCCTCGCCTGCCTGTCGCTCGTGTTCTCATCGCTGATCGGCTGTGCGTCCGAGTCGCGGTCGTATCCGGGCTACACGCAGCAGCAGGTGTGGACCGCGGTCGTGGCGGTGTCGCGGAATCCGGATTATTCCGATCCGCTGGACCCGACCAATCGCTGGACGGTGGTCCGCAACGACGCCTGGGTCGATGAGCCGAATCACCGGGTTGAAATCCAGCGCGAGCTTCGCCGAGTGTTGATTCGCGACGGCGCCAAGCCGCTGCATGAAAGCCGCGAGTGGATGTTCACGGTGGAGATGGAGCCGCGGGAGCGGCCGGTGGTGCACTTCACGATTCGCGGGACGCGGATTCCCGCGCACGGCTGGCGCGAGGAGGACCGGTTTTTCACCGACTTGGGGAGCTTCCTGGAAGGCCCTGCGGGGGTCCGTGGCGAGGCGACGGACTCCACGCTCGACGCAGCGGCGCCATGAAGGATGCGGACGCGAAAGCGACGGGCCGGACCTGCGCTAGAATGACGCGAAGCCGAAGATGACTGCCCTGGAATGAAATACTTCCGTTGGGAGTTGTTTGTTTACCATGCCTGGAATGATGCTTCGTGCTCTGGCACTCGTGATCGGCCTCGTCGGGGGGAGTACGCTCTACCTCTCCCTGGGCCCGTCGCGCGTGGCCGGGCAGAGCGATCCTTCAGGCTCCTCGAACGTGACGAATCTGGACATGCCACGGAACAATCAAGCGGAATTCCGGTACTCCAAGTCAGGCTACGACATCACGGCGTTGCCTCGCGAGCGCGTCGAGGAATTGGCGCGCAAGCTGAGCCCGGAGGCGTACAAGATCACGCAGAGCGCCGACACCGAGCGACCGTTCTGCGGCACGCTGCTCGACAACAAGAAGCAGGGCACGTACACCTGCGTCGTGTGCGGCCTGCCGCTGTTCTCAAGCGAGCACAAATTCCACTCGGGCACGGGCTGGCCTTCGTTCTTTCAGCCCTTCGATCCTGACCATGTCGCTCAGAAGCGAGATGCAAGTCACGGCATGGTGCGCATCGAGATCAACTGCGCTCGCTGCGATTCGCACCTGGGCCACGTCTTCGAGGACGGCCCGAAGCCAACGGGGCTTCGATTCTGCCTCAACTCCGCTTCGCTCAATTTCGTCGAGAAGGGCCAGCCGATGCCCGCTGAAAGCAAGCCCGTCGAAACCGAGACCGCCTACTTCGCCGGCGGCTGCTTCTGGGGCGTCGAGCACTACTTCCAACAAGGCCCCGGCGTGATCGACGCCGAAAGCGGCTACATGCAGGGCCGCGTCGAAAAGCCCACATACAAAGACGTCTGCACCGACACCACCGGTCACGCGGAAGCCGTCAAGGTCGTCTTCGATCCCAAGCGCATCTCGTTCAATCGCCTGCTCGAAGCGTTCTTCGTGATGCACGACCCGACGCAGCTCAATCGCCAGGGGCCGGACTACGGCGAGCAGTACCGCTCCGGCATCTATTACGCGAGCGAGGCGCAGCAGAAGCAAGCCGAGGCGTTCATCGCCGAGCAGCAGAAGTCGGATCGCTTCAAAGGCCGCAAGATTGTCACGCAGGTCGAAGCCGCGGAGAAGTTCTGGCCCGCCGAGGAATATCACCAGGACTACATCGTCAAGACCGGCAGGGCGTGTCACGTCACCGATCCCTGGGCGGCGGAACCAGTTCCGCACTAGAGCATTCTCAAGGAATATGTGCCGGGTGGCGTGGTCTGAGCGACGAAGGAGCGAAGGCCACGCGTGGTGTGCAAGTACGAACGTACACGTTTGCCGGCGCCGCGTGGCCTTCCCGCCACGGCGGATCTGCGACCTCGAAGACTCGTCAGACCACGGCACCCACACTACTTCTTCGTCGAATGCGCCATGGAAGCCGCTACGGCGCGCCCGACGCTCCGCTGAACGCGCGCCGCCCGTCGAATTCCGCCAGCTTCTCGATGTGCACCCAGTTGTGATGCGGCGTGATGCGGTGCAGCAGGTCGATCAGGTCCGCGTCGCTCATGTCGCCGCCCTCCCCCCCCCCTTGGCGCATGATGAACCGGCAGCGCCAGTGATCGACGCAGTCGGTCAGCTTCGACGCGACCGGATACACCGCCATGCCGCGGTTGGAGATGAACTGCAGCTTCATCGCGGCCTGCGCGTCGAGCTTGTCGAGACTCTTGCCCAGTTCGTGCGCCGACAATGAGCTTTCGATGAAGATGTCCGCACCGACGTATCGCCGCTGTTTCGTCGTGACGATCGCCGGCGCTTCGCTGACCTGAGGCAGGCGGATCGGCCTGTGCTCGCGCACGATCCAGCGCGAACTGCTTCGGCCGAGGTTGTCGATCACCGCGCCGGTGAATTGATCGGTGCCCGCGGCGACGTCGGCGCGAACATCGACCGTGACGGCCTTGCCTTCTTCGAGCGTGACGAGCAGCGCGTGTTCGATGCGCGACGCCGCACCGAATTCCCCCAGGTGCCGCAGCATCATGACCGCCGACAGAATCATCGCGGTCGGGTTGGCGATGTTGCGCCCCGCGATGTTCGGCGCGCTGCCGTGCACGGGTTCGAAGATGCGCACCTCACGGCCGAGGTTGGCGCTGGGCGCGAAACCCAGCCCGCCCGCGAGACCCGACGTCAGATCGCTCAGAATGTCGCCGTTCATATTCGACGTCACGATCACCTCGAACTGCTCAGGAAAGCGCACCAACTGATGGGCGCAGTTGTCGATGATGATGTGCTCGGCCGTGATGTCGGGATACTCGGCGGCGACTTCCTCGAACGTGCGCTTGAGCAGCCCCTCGGTCAGCTTCATGATGTTGGCCTTGGTGGCGCAGTGCACGCGGCGGCGGCCTTCGGCGCGGGCCAGCTCGAACGCGAGGCGCACGATTTTTTCGCAACCTTTGCGCGACATGAGCTTGAGGCACTGCGCGACGCCGGGGGTTTGCATGTGCTCGATGCCGGCGTAGAGGTCTTCGACGTTTTCGCGCACGACGACGAGATCGACGCGGTGGCCGCCGAAGGGCGTGGGCACGCCGGGCAGTTCGCGCGCGGGGCGGATGTTGGCATAAAGCTCGAAGAGCGAGCGGAGCGTGACGTTGGCGGACTTTTCGCCGTAGCCGACAGGCGTCTCCAGCGGACCCTTGAGGGCGACGCCGGTGCGCTGGATCGAGTCGATGGTGTCGCGCGGCACGCCGGTGCTGTCGCCCGCCTTGAACACCTTCGCGCCGGCGTCGCACGTTTCCCACTCGCACTTCACGCCGGACGCTTCGAGCACGCGCACCGCCGCGGCGGAGACTTCCGGCCCGATCCCGTCGCCGGGGATGAGCGTGATGCGATGCGCATGCGATGACGATGGCGAAATCGGCCCCTTCGATGTCGATGGCGAAGACTGCATGGCGAGGCAGTGTATCGAGAACCGGACAGCGGCACGGGCATCTCGCCAGTGGTTTGATCTCGCGTCACGCTTCCGCCCGCCCGGCGTACGCGCACAGGATGATGCCGCGTGTCGTGAAATCCAGCGGCCGGCTCAGCGCGTTCCAGACAATCGCGGCGGCGCGGCGCGGCGCCGAAAAGCGCCGGCGAACCGATGACACCCGCACCGCGCTGCTCGACTCCCCACGCAGCACCCGCAATCCCGATGCTTCGAGCGCGATGCGCAACGAGCGCGGCGTGAAGTGGTTCAGGTGCACCGGCGGGCACAGCATGGGATCGCGGCTTCCCAGCAGCCGATACACCCCGCCGAAGTTCGGCAAAGCGATCGCCAGCACGCCGCCGGGGCTCAGCAACGCTCGCGCCCGGCCGAGCCAGTCCATCGGGTCGAGCGCGTGCTCGAGAATCTGGCTCATGACGATCGCGGCGAAGGGGCCATCGGCGGGCGATACGTCCTCGAAAGCGCATTGTCGAAACTCGGCGCCGTCGATGTGCTGCGCCGCCGCCGCGGCGCGGGGGTCGAGGTCGATCAGCAGCAGCCGCGTGAAGCCCATTTGCTGCAGGTGAAACGAGAACCCGCCGTGCCCGCTGCCGACGTCGAGCACGCCGTCGCGATCATCGGTCAGGCGCGCGATGCGCGTGATGATGCGCCGCACGCGGCGGGAGATGTCGGTTTCGAGGAGTTCCCGCGAGATTTCGATGAGCTCGTGATGCGTCTCGCCTGCGTAGATGGCGCGAAGCTCGTCGAGCGCGGGGCGATTGGCGACGAATCCGTGGCCGCACACGCGGCAACGGCGAATGTGCCAGACGCGCTCGCCGCGCTTCTTGCGGCAGTGTTCGATCGTGGGGCCGTCGCACACGGGGCAGCGTGTTCGGTGATCAGCTTCGCGCACCGGTCCAGTGTAGCGGCGGCCGCGCGTGCGGCGAGGAACCACAACATGTCACAGCCGGCACACGTCGCATCGTGTGCCGGCCGATCGTTTGTGAATGGTTGGGAGAACGCGCGGCGAGGTCGCGGCGGTTCACCAGCGATCGCGACGCCCGCCCCCCCCGCCGCCGCCGCCGCCGCCGGAGCGCGGCTCGCGCTCGCGCGCCTCGTTGACGACCAGCGCCCGACCGTTCATGTCCTTGCCGTTGAGGCCCTCCATGGCGGCATCGGCTTCGGAGTCGTTGCCCATCTGCACGAACGCGAAGCCGCGCGAGCGACCGGTTTCGCGATCGGTGATGATCTTGACGTCATCGACGCTTCCATATTCGCTGAACATGTCGCGGACTTCCGATTCCTGCGTGTTGAAGGGCAGGTTGCCGACGTAGAGCTTCTTCATTTTCGCTGAGCCTTTTCGCTGAGACCACACACCCGAAGACACGACGCCGCGAAGCGGGCTCCGGGTCAGGCCCGCGCCGGGTTGTTCGTGGCCCCGCCCCGCGGCAGCCGCCTCGAACGCTGGAAAAGCCGGACGATGCTACCGCCCGGCCCCGGCGAACGCAAACGCATCGGGTTCCCCACCCCGCGGCAGACCGCCTCGGCCAACCGAAAAACCTGCGGGACACGAACACCCGCCCGTGCTCGATGCAAACCCCTATCTGCGTCGCGAACGGAACCCGCGACAAGCGGGCCTCAGAGTGGCGCGACCGCTCATTCCACGGGCACGGGCTCGAATCGGACGGTTTCGGTCGCTCGCCGCGCGAAGAACGCGTCGATGCGCTGCAGGTTGGTGACGTGGCGGATGAAGTAGGCAGCGCGGACAAGATCGGCTCGCTGGAGCATTTCGAGTTGCTGCGGCGGGACGTGCAAGCGCTGGGTGTAGAAGGCACAAGACTGATGCTGAATGAGGACGACGCGCGTCAGGCCGTGCGCTTCGATGAGGAACTTGAGTTCATCGACGATGCCGACCTGCTCGACCCTGGCCTCGTCGTAGCCAGCCAGGCACGCCGGTCCGCCGGGCAACGCGACGCGGTCGTATCGCGGCAGGCCGAGACCGTTCTGGAGGAAATCGTCGAAGTGCTCGCCCACGCGGCCATCGGAGCAATAGACCGCCGCGACGTGCATGCGGTGCTCGTCGTAGGGAATGGTGGAAGTGAACGGCGTGGCGATCGGCGCGGCCATGCGTCGTAGGGTACCAGCGGTCGCGTTCGGACAGGCATTACTCGCCGCGCATGCGGCCACCGCCGCGGCGGCGCTTCGGCGGCTGGCCGTTTCGGAAATCGATGGCGACGACCATGAGCATGGCTGCCCTTCGACCTGCGTCAGGCGACTGCTCAACCTCCATGCGGGTGACTTCTGATGTCGCCGCGTGGATGGATGGCAACGCGGTCCACCACCGCGCGGTCAGTTCCTGTCTCTCGGCGGAGTTAGGATCATGCAACGCGCTCAGTACCGACGTATCGAGAGAGACGCGCAGCTTGCCCAAGTCGATTCACGCCCGCGCCATCGCGGGCTTGCCCTTCGGCTCGACCGCCCCCCCGCTCGC
>CAZLDF010000523.1:0-3356 GCA_964558095.1 uncultured Isosphaeraceae bacterium
GACTGGCGAATTTCGCGAATTCGTCTTCGCTGTGCAGGCCCTCGGGGAAGATCATGTCGGCGCCGGCGTCGCGATAGGCGTTGGCGCGGTCGATGGCGTCGCTCAATCCGGTGACCGACCGCGCATCCGTGCGCGCGATGATGATGAAATCTTCGCTCAGGCGATGTTCGCACGCGGCGCGAATCTTCTCGACCATGTCGTTGGAAGCGATCAGCGTCTTGCCTTCGAGGTGGCCGCAGCGCTTGGGAAACACCTGGTCTTCGATGTGCATCGCCGCGGCGCCGGCGCGTTCGTACTCGATCGTCGTGCGGACGACGCACTCGACTTCGCCGTAGCCCGTGTCGGCATCGACGACGACCGGCAGGCCGCAGGCGTCGGAAACTTCGCGGATCGTCCGAGCCATTTCCGTCAGCGTGACGAGACCGACGTCCGGATAACCGGCGACGTTGGCGGTCGCCCCGCCGGAGATGTAGCACGCCTCGAAGCCCGCAGCGTGGACGGCGCGCGCCACCAGCGCATTGAATGCACCGGGACACATCACCGTGCCCCGGTTCATGAGCGATCGCAGCCGCTGGCCGGGATGTTCACGAGCGGGTGTGGCCATGGCGCGGATTGTAGAGGCCGGCCGCTGGGAATGCGCGTGCATCGGGGCATTGGATTGATGTCGCCGCGCGGCGCGTCCGATATCCGAATCGGAGCTGAAAGGAACGCGTCGCCCATGAGCCGCAATTCGCCGTCCAAGCCGTTCTCGAAAGCGCCGTCGCGAGCGCGGATGGTGCTGCCCGCGCTGGCGGCGGGCGTGCTGGTGGCGTGCGGCGCGCTGTTGATTCGCGGCCGCTCGCACTCGGTCACAGTCTCGCAGGTTCTGCGAGACATCTCCGAACTGGCGCTGCACAAGGCTGATTCGCGCGATCCCGACGACGGCGGACTGATCGGCAAGTGGCGCCTCGTCGCTTCCTCGGCGGACCACTTCTCCGGCACGCTCTACGACCTGCGGCTGACCACCGACGACATGGTGATCGCCGCGAAACAAGCGGTTGTCATCGTCGATCCCGCGACCGACTGCATCAGCTTTGAAATGGACGGCGTGGTGATGGCGATTCTCGAAGACCCGGTCAAATCGTCGCACGAGCACTTCCTCAACGAGCTCGAACATCACGTGCTCGGCCCGATTCCCTATCGCTACGACATTGTCGCCGACGCAAGCTCGATCATGGGCGGCCGGGGCGCTTCGTCCGAGCCGTCCGCGGTGGTATCGGCGGATTGAAGCGGACGACGGCGTAGTGGCCCGGGCGTCTCGCCCGTGATTGAATCTTCGGATTCGAGGGCCGAAGAATCGATGGCGACCAGGCATATCCACCTTGCGAACGCTCACGCGGCGCGATGCGAAATTGCGCCGCTCCCGATCCGAAGGACAGCGAGCTCACGCGACGAACCGCCGCTGCTCGCTGATAGGATGCCGCCATGATTCGTTCGACGGGAGATGCGATGTCGTGCAGCCCGCGGTCGGGGCGTCTGCTCGCCGAGGCCGTTCGGTTGCTCGAGCACGACGGGCGCCACCCGCAGCCGGATGGCGACGCGGTGCAGCGCGCCATCGAGCGCGGCGGCGATCTGGAGGAGCGCATCATCACGCGGGCGCGCAACCTGGCGATCGCGCCGCAGATGGAAGCGGCGATTCATCGCGTGCGGGCCGTCCTGGCGTGGTTCACGCTCGCCGCGGCGGCGCTGGCGCTCGCCGCGGGCGCGGCCGCCGCCTCTGGCGCGCTTGCCGGTCGATCCGCTCAGCCCGTGAACTTCTTCCTCGTGTTCACCAGCGTCCTGCTCGTTCAGACGCTCTTTCTGCTTCTGTGGCTGATTGTCATGGTGGCTCGTCCCGGACGAGCGCCGATCGGCTCGCTCGGCGCGCTGGTGCTCGCCGGCGCGAGGCGCTTCAGCAGCGCGATCGACCACGACGCGGCGCACGTCGCCGCGGCGGCGGCGGTCGGCGGCGAACTGCACCGCGCCCGCGTCGCTCGATGGGCATTCGGCTGCATCACCCATGCGCTCTGGCTGGCGTTCAACGTCGGCGCCGTCGCCGCGCTTCTCCTGCTGCTGAGCACGCGCCACTACACCTTCGGCTGGGAAACCACGATTCTCGACCGCACGGCGTCGCCCGCGCTCATTCAGGCGATCGGCGCTCTGCCGCGACTCGCCGGTTTCGACGTGCCCACGCGCCAGCAGATCGACGCATCACAATGGACGGGCAGCGGCCCGACCGATGGATTCGAAGCCAGCCGCAAGGCATGGTCGTCGCTTCTGACCGGCAGCATCGTGATATACGGCTTGTTGCCCCGAACGGCGCTCCTGGTGGTGTGTCTGGCAATCTGGAGATTCAGAACCTCGCGAGCGAAACTCGACCTGGCACAGCCGGGCTTCTCGTCGCTGCGCGATCGCTTGCAGCCAGCGGCGCATTCGCTGGGCATCATCGACGCCGACGGCGGGTCTGCCATCGCGACGACTCAACCGACGCCTGACGCAGATATTGGCGCGCGTGAACGAGGTCGCCCGGCGATCGTCGGGCTGGAGCTTGACGATCTGGCGGGCGACTGGCCGCCCGACGCCGCGTCGATTCGATGGATCGACCTTGGGCGAGTCAGCGGCGGCGCCGACGAGAGACGCGTGTTGGATGAACTGCGCGATCGAGCGGTTCAGATCGGGCAGGTCGTGCTGGTCTGCGGTTTGCCCAACACCCCGGATCGCGGCGCGCACCGCTTCGCCGGCGCGCTGGCTGGCGCTGCGGCGCGGCTGCGAGTTGTTCTCACCGCCGGACAGGCGCTGCGCCAGCGACTTGGTGCGGCCGACGTTGCACTGCGCGTCGGCGATTGGCGCTCCGTCGCGCACAGCGCCGGCGTGCGCGGCGACGACGTCCTCGAACTCGATCTCGCTCATCTCACCGACGCTTCCGCGGCAAAGCTGCAGTCTTGGCTTGGCGTCGCGGACTCCGCGCCAGACGTTCGGCGCATCGAGCAGGCGTGCGAAATCATCGCGTCGCATGCCCGCCGCTGGCAGTCCCTGCCATGCGCTGGGGAACGCGCGGAGCTCCATCGCGAGCTGGCGGTGCTGCATCGCGGCGAATCGCATGCGTGGCGAGCGCTGCTGCGCGTTCCGCCGGACGCGCAGCGCGACTTCGGCGGCGCTGTGCGCACGACCGCGCAGCGCATGGTCGAGCTGTTGCCGCCGAGTCTGCGGCGATCGCCCCGATGGATGGCGGTAGGGGCCGCGGCGGGGGCGCTGGGATGCGTCGCAGCCGCGACGATGGTCGTCCCCGGCGCGATCGCCGCCTTGCCCATGTGGTCCGGCATGGGCGCGGCGGTCGC
>CAZLDF010000524.1:0-2826 GCA_964558095.1 uncultured Isosphaeraceae bacterium
GGAGATGTCCACGCCGAAGAGATTGCGGCTGAGAATGTCCGTTCGTATCCGCTCGCGAAGCGTGCGGTCGTTGTCGGGCTCCTGCAGGTGGAGCGCGCCGAGGACCTGTTCGTATTTCTCCTCGAGAAACTCGTACGCCTGAATCAGGAAAGCGCCCGATCCGCACGCGGGATCGACCACGCGCAGCGATCGAAGAACATCCAGTCGCGCCTTCTGGAATCGAATCCAGTCCGCCAGGCGCTTGGGATCGGGCGCTTCCGGATCGGCGATGTTGAATTCACGCTCCTTCGCCGCGAACGCGTCGTCGATCACGACGCCCAGCGTGTTCTCGACGATGAACCGCGTGATGTGCTGCGGGGTGTAATAGACGCCTTCGCGTTTGCGCCGGCCGGGCGAGGGCGCTTCTTCGCCCGTCACCAGCCCCGGAGTCGCGCGCAGAACTTCGAGGTCGGTGATCGAGCGTTCGAAGACGTGTCCCAGGACTTCGAGATGGACTTCCTCCTGAAAGTCGAAGCCGGCGACGTCCTTGAAGAAATCCGTCCATCGATCATCGAGCAGGTCCGGGTCGTCAAGGATCGGATCGCGCGCGAAGAGTCGGCCGTTGAAGCGCGCGATGTTCGCATCCAGATTGCCCTGATCGACGCTTTGAAAGAGCTTGAGGAAGTTGCGCCATCGCGGATTTGTCGCTTTTTCGAATGGGGAATAGCGCTCCCAGGCTTCCTTGATCACGCCATCGGGAAGCAGGTCGCGGTCTTCGCAGAATGCAATGAACAGAATGCGATCGAGAAGCTTTTGCGCCGCCTGGATCGCCGCATCGACGGGCATGCGCTTGGCATGGATCAAGTGCCGCACGAGTTGCAAACGGTTCTCGCTGTACAGCTTGTACAAGTCGTCTGAGACTTCCTTCTGCGCCTTGGATGTGGCGAGCAGAAGTTGCTCGGCCCGCGGGCGATGACCGACGATCGAAGGCAGCAACCCGCCACGCTCGAAGAGCGCGTAGAACTGGCGGAACCGATCGAGGTCGTCGCGCAGCTCGCGCAGGCTGAAATGCTCGAACTCGCGACGCGGCCGCCGATGGTGATACAGCCGGAAGCTGATAATGTTCGAGACGATTCCCCATTGGCAGCCGGGCAGGTCGTTCAGATAGTCCCAGCACTGCTCGACCGCCGTTCGGCCTTGTGAACGATCGCGGTCCACGTTCGTCTTCGGGCCCTTCAGCTCGACGATGGCGACAGGGTTCGGCGCCTGCCCATGTCGGAACTCGCCGACGGCCGCATCCGCTGAATGGCCGTTGACGGGAAACTCCTGCCACAACTGCCACAGTTCCTGGTTGTCGGAGAACCGGGTGTAGTGGAGCGCCCGCGTGAAGACATCCTGAAAAAACTCGCCCCGCAGTTGCGACTCGTTCATGCGAACCAGCCGCCCAGACTGCTCGAGGTCCGCCCATTTGCGAATGATCCCGTGCGCGTCATCCAGCGCCGGCCCGTCGAGTTGCCGGCTCGAACCCGCTCGCTCGAGCAGTTTCGGGATGAAAAGGCGATCTGAATGCTGACGCCGGGCCGCGTTCGGCGCTTCGCCGGCGAGAAATGTCGCTTGCATGATCGCATTGTCCGCGAGACGCGTGTTTCTGCAAGCGTGATCGAGCTTGTCGCCCGAACCCTAGTTGCGCCATGATGAACGCAGGCCGCGTTGACGCGGCGCGAAAACCAAGTGATTCCGACTAGCGCTCATCGCCCCGGCGGCGCCGAGGGCTCGACTTCGCCCGCCAATCGCGAAGACAGCTTCGCATACAGCACCGACGTGGCGATGAACAGGATGCCCGAGCCGATCATCGACCCGACGCGCCACAGCGTGCCCGCGCCTTGCAGATCGACCAGGAGCACCTTGCCGATCGTGATGAACAGCAGCGCCAGGCCCGCGTGACGCACGATGGCGACCGCACGGGCGAAGCCGATCACGACGAGCGCGACGCCAAACAGCGCCCAGTACACGCTCAAACCCGCCTGGACTCCTGCCGAGTGGCGGAGCGCGCGTTCGATTTCCAACGATCCAATCCACAGCACGATGAAACCGGCGAGGACGATATACGCAGCCCGCAGATGCGCGGCGTTGAGCACAGGCGGGTCGTCGCGGCCGACCGCCAACGCGTCGCGCGCCGATTCGACGCGCGGCAAGGCGAACCTCGCGCCGCACGCCAGCAGCACGATCAACAGCACGCCGACCATCGACTGCGCGTTCAGCAGCACCATCGCGTCGGCGCAGCCGGCGGTCATGCGATCGATCAGCGTCTCGAACGTCAGCCACGCGACGGCGCTCATCGCCAGCACGAACCAGCCGGTGGCGAACGTCGGCGCGAGGCGGCGCAGCCGGCCGATCATCAGCATCGCTCCCCCCCCTCCGGCCCACAGCGCCGTCAGCCACAGCGCCCGAAGCTGCCACGGGCGCCACGGCGAATCCCAGCCCGCGCGCGCTTCGATTCGTCCAATCAGCCGCTCCAGCTCGAAGCTCATGCCGAGCAGGATCACGATTCCCAGGATCGCCGGCAGCCACGCCGCGAGCTGCGCGCGAAACGCGTTTTCAGCGCCCGTGCGATGCGAGAGATCGGCCGTGCGCAGCACTCGCCGCGCCCACGCGCCGACGAGACAGATGCCGACGAGCATGGCGAACTGCGCGTTGATCGCGGGCAGCAATTCCAGCGCGCTCCAGCCGCGCTCGAAGCGAATGGCGACGGCGTCGAAGAGCAGCCAATGCCCCGCCGTGACCGCGAGCACCAGCAGCGACAGATCGAGGAATCGCTCGCGCCGGCCGAAGCGCTCGGCGGCGAGC
>CAZLDF010000525.1:0-7488 GCA_964558095.1 uncultured Isosphaeraceae bacterium
GCGCGTGTCGCGGCGAGGGGGGGGCGAAGGATGCGATCTCGGAGATCGGCCGGGAGGCGTGGGGCGAGATGAGCAGCGAGAACGTGATGCCCGCGCTGATCGACGGCGCGATCGCGCGCTGCACGCTGGGCGAGATGGTGCAGGCGGTGGGGGACGTGTTTGGGAGATACACGGGGGGACCGGAGTGGTAAGCGGGAGGTCGATTGTCGGGGAGTGCCGGGCTCGCGTGCGGTGCGATGATCACGTGCGATTCTCGACGCGTTGTTTCTCGATGTATGGGAAGACGTTGTTCAGGTAGGCGTCATCTCGAACGACTTTGTTCGAGCCCTGTTCCGCCCACCACGTTCCTGACTTCGGTCGAGACCAGTGCTCATCGAGCGCCTGCGTCAACCAGCGTTTGAGGATTCTGCGGACCCGCTCGCCGTGGATGTTGCGCGGGATGTCGAGTAACACGTGAACGTGGTCGTGATCGGCGGAGCAGGTGCGAAGATTCCACCCGCCACGAATGCAGAGTTCAGGGATCGATCGTTCGATGAATTCCTGCTGTTGAGTTGTGGGGTGGACTGGCGCAGCGCGCATCTGATTGCGTTCGCGCGCCTCACGATCTGGATCGTGGTACACGAAAGGGTCGCCGAGTTGGTTGTGGTTGCGATCGACGGTTGGACGTTCGCCGCCGTGGAGTCGCGTGCCGTAGGTTCCCCACGTGATGTGCCACGTCGTGCGTGCGGGATCGAGACCGTGCATGGCGCGGAGTGTAACGATTCTCGCGCGATTGCTCGTCGGATGATTCCGGGGACGGGGACGCCCCGGCTCGCGCGAGTTCATCCTCGCGCCGCGAGGAACTCCACCACATCCAATTTCCCGATGATGCCGACGACCTGGTTGTCATCGACGACGACCGCGACGTTGTCTGCGTCGAAAATCTTCTGCACCTTTGAAAGCGAATCGTTGGGTGTGACCATGCCCTGCATGGGCTTGGCGACGCGGGTGACGGGGTCGGTGGGCTTGGCGGTGCCGCGGATCATGGCCTGCAGCAGGTCGGATTCGTGGACCATCTGGAATCCGGCCCCCCCCCCGTTCTTCGATTGGGGGGGTGCGATGGGAAACTGCGAGATGCCCAGTTCGTTCATGCGATGGACGACGTGTTCGAGCGTTTCATCGGGCCTGGCGAATTCGACTGCCTGGCGCTTGAACTTCATGAGATCGCGCACGGAACCGAGGCGCGAATCGACGTCGAAATAGCCCATGTCCTTCATCCACTCGTCGCTATAGCACTTGGAGAGGTAGCGGTCGCCGTTGTCCGCGAGCATGCAGACGATGAGCTTGCCGGGGCCGAGTTCCCGCGCGAGTTGAATCGCGCCGAAGACGGCGGTGCCGGTGGACCCGCCGCAGAAGATGCCTTCCTCACGCGCCAAGCGACGCGCGGTGATGAATGAGTCCTTGTCGGAGACGTTGCGGACCTCGTCGATGACGGAGAAGTCGAGCGTGCCGACCATGAAGTCGTGGCCGATGCCTTCGACGCGATAGATGGTGGGTTTGTCGTGCGTGCCGGTTTCGTGCTCTTTTTTGTAGATGCTGCCCTCGGGGTCGGGGCAGATGACTTTGATCGTGCGCCCGGCTCTCGTCGCCTGTTCCTTGAGGTACTTTCCCGCGCCGCTGATCGTGCCGCCGGTGCCGATGCCGCCGACGAAGGCGTCGAGTTTGCCATCGGTTTGTTCCCAGACTTCGGGCCCGGTCGTCAAGTAGTGCGCCTCCGGGTTATTCATGTTGTAGTACTGATCGGTGTAGAAGCCGCCGGGGGTTTCGCGCGCGAGGCGCTTGGCGATCATCACGTAACTGTCGGGGTGGTCGTGATCGAGGTCGGTGGGGGTGATGACGACTTCGGCGCCGTAGGCCTTGAGCAGGTCGATTTTTTCCTTGCTCATCTTGTCGGGCATGGTGAAGATGCAGCGGTAACCCCTGACGGCGCAGGTCATGGCGAGGCCGAGGCCGGTGTTGCCCGACGTGGACTCGACGATGGTGCAGCCGGGCTTGAGCAGGCCCGCTTCCTCGGCCCTGCGGACCATGTGCACCGCCATGCGGTCCTTCACCGACCCGGCGGGATTGAGCTGCTCCATTTTGACGAGAACGCGCGCCATGGTGCGCTCATCGACGAGGCGGTTGAGCCTGACCAGCGGCGTGTTGCCGACGAGTTCGAGGACGGAGTTGGCGTAGTGCATGGGTGAAAAGCCAGCCGATCGTCGAGTGGTGATGGATAAGGGCGTGTCGAATTGTATTCTCTCGACATCGGCTCGCAGACTGGCAGAGATTTGCGACGGATGCCGAGGCGACAGCGATCAATCGGAGGACTTCACATGTCCCACTTCGTCATCTGTGCCTTTCGTCCCAAACCCGGAAAACAAGCGGAACTCCTCGCCGTTGTCCGCGACCACATGCCAACGCTGCGCAGCCAGGGGCTGAACACCGATCGACCGGCGTATGTGATGGCGGCGGCGGACGGGACCATCGTCGAAATCTTCGAGTGGAAATCGCAAGCGGCGGTGGACGAAGCGCACCGGAACCCCGTCGTGCGGAAACTGTGGGACCGCTTCGAGGCGTGCAGTGACTACATCACGCTGCGCGATCTCGATGAGACCGCAGGCCCGTTTCCGCACTTCACGCCGATCGATGACGCTCGGTGATGTTTGAGCTTTGCGTGCGATGAAGCTCAAAGCGCGGCCACGTGAAACACCGCGGGGCCGTCAATGCCGCGTTCTGCGTCTGGGCACACGACGGCCTTCGGGGGTGCGGAAGAACGCGGTCGCCTTGCGCTGTTCCGCCTTGATCGCAGCGTGGTAGGCGGCGTCGCCGGCGAGATGCATCCGGCCGTTCCATCTTGACTTCGGCTTTCGCGTCCGAGTTCGAACATTGGCGGCCCAGTTGAAGGGCCGCTTCCAGATTCGTTCGATGTCAGGGTTCGGCAGGTCCCAGTTGATCGGCAACAGGTCCCGCATGGCCAGGCGCGGCGGGCGCGGCGGCGGCGGCACCAGCTTGTAGCCGACTCGCCGCGCCACCGACTCCACTTGCACGGTCGTGACGCCGAACTGTTCCGCGAGCTCCGCGCTGGTGCGCGGCTCATCGCGATGATCGAGCATCCAGATGCCCACCGCGACGCCCTGCACGCTCAGATGAGCCAGCGGCGATTGCGGCCGCCGGTCCTCGATGCGCTTCTGGCGGACGCGCTCGCGCGCGCACCCAAGCTGATGCGCGATGGCGGCGTCGCTCATGCGCCAATCCACGACGCGCCAATCGTACACCGAACTCCACGCTCCCCCGCGACGCTCTGAGAACGGCACCCGCACGTGTTCGATCGCCGCCTTGACGCGCTTCCACGGCGCCAGACGCCACACGTTCGTCTTCTTCTGCCAGATGGGAACCATCCCGCGCTTGTCCGGCTGGCCGCCGACGATCACTTCCCCGCGTCGGTACACCACCGGTCGTCCTTCACTGTTTGCTTTCACACGCGCCATGAATGAATGTCACTCTGCTTGATGCGGTTCGCTGCGACCGCGATCAGGCGTCGCAATTAACAGCATAGCGAAGCGATCGCATGTTCGCATGCGGCGATCGTCAGCCCGGCAGGTGGCGTTCGAGCAGCAGATTCGTCAGCGAGCGGGCGGTTTCGCTGGCTTTGCGGTCGCCCGTGACCTGTCGGGTGACGTACGCGCCTTCCATTACGAGCGACATTTCTTTCGCCAGCGCTTTGGGGTCCGCGGCGCCGGCGTAGCCCGCGATCTCGCGCAGGATGTCCTCCATCGACTGCTTGTGACTCGCAGCGGCCTGGTGCGCGGGATCGTGCAGCATCGGAAACTGCACCGACACGTTCACGAAGATGCAGCCGTTGAACTCGTCCGATTCGAACATCCAGTCGAGCACGTCGGGCACAGCGGCGAGCTGATCGCGCGGCCGGTCGCCGCCAAGCTCGCGAAGCTTCTGCTGAAACGTGTCGCGCCACCAGCGATCGTGCTTCTGGAGCACCGCGAGCATGAGCTCGTCCTTGCTCTCGAAGTGGTTGTAGAACGTCGTCTTCGTCACGCCGACCTCGACGAGGATGCGATCGAGCCCCACCGTGTGGAAGCCGTCCTGATAGAAAAGTTCGTGCGCGGTTTCGATCAGCTTGTCGCGAGTGGAAGTGGCCATCGTCTTCGTCTGTGTCGTCATCGTCGCGGCTCGTCAGCGCTCACAACCTCCCGGCAGGTTGACCATAGGTCAACTTCACGCTGACGACAAGTCAAGGTTTTCAGCACGGCAAGTCAATTGGATCGGCCCTCGAAACACCCTATGTTCAGCGTGCCATGTGCATGCAACCTCATCACCCGCGAGCCGCGAACGTCCGAAGGCGGAACGCTCGCGGGGAACAACGCCGCCAATCCGAATTCCAAAGGAGCACTTCAATGACCACCACGATCCAGAAATGCATCAACGGCATCGACACCGAGGCCCTGCAACAACTCGCCGACGACATCGAGCGCGATCCGCGACAGGGCGTCGCGAAGTTCAACGTGAGCACCTTCTGGTGCGGCGACGGGCCGCGAAGCGAAACGCGCGTGCGCCACTGGTCGCTCGGCGGCAAGCGCCACGCCCGGGACTTCGCGATCGTCATCGACGAGCCGGCGGAACTGCTCGGCGCCAACACCGCCGCCAACCCGCAGGAGTTTCTGTTCGCCGCGATGAACGCCTGCATCATGGCGACCTTCGTCGCCGCGTGCAGCGTCCAGGGCATCACGCTCGAATCGCTCGAAATCGAAACCGAGGGCGAACTGGATCTGCGCGGATTCCTCGGCCTCGACAAGCGCATCCTGCCCGGATACGACCACATCAGCTACACCATCCGCGCCTCGGGCGACGGCACGCAGCGGCAGTTCGAAGCCGTCAATCAGTGGGTGAAGAACACTTCACCCAACTACTTCAACCTCGCCAACGCGATCTCCCTGCGATCGAAGCTGATCGTGCAATAGGCGGGTCGCGAAGCAGTCGATCCGGCGCCCCCATCTCCCCCAAGCCCGCGGCGAACTCGTCGCGGGCTTTCTTCTCGCGCCGCGCCATCGCCAAGCTGATACTGTTCCCTGTCGCCTGTCGGCGCCGTCACATGAACCTTCGAGGCATTCCATATCGAGTCTGGCTCATGGTCATCGTCCTCGTCCTGCTGGGCGTCAGCGTCATCACGACGAACACCAGCCCGACGGATTCGGTGATGCATCACATTCCCACGGTGATCGGTATCTTCGCGCTGGCGCTGCTCGACCATCGCTGGCGGTTGTCGAACCTGTCGCACACGCTGATCTTCTGCTTTCTGCTGCTGCACGTGCTCGGCGCGCACTTTCTCTACAGCCACGTGCCCTATGACGACGTGGCGCAGTCGCTCTTCGGTACGAGCCTGACCGAACTCTTCGGCTGGAAGCGCAACCACTATGACCGGCTGGTTCATCTTTCCTTCGGCGTGTTTCTGTACCTGCCGCTGCTGGAGTTCATCCGCCGCGCGCTGCCGCGCGTGGCGTGGTGGTGGCCGCCGGCGGTTACGGTGATGGCGATCTCATTCATCGGGCACGCGTACGAACTGATCGAGTGGCTGGTGGCGATCATGATGTCGCCCGAGACGGCGGAGAACTACAACGGCCAGCAGGGCGACACGTGGGATGCGCACAAGGACACGGCCCTGGCGCTGTGCGGCGCGCTGTTCGCCGCCGGGCTGGTCGCGCTCGCCGAGCGTTTCACCGGCCGCAAGATCGGCGCGCAGCGCCTCGCCGGGCCGTAGCGCATTGACGCTTCCCATCGTGTGCGCGCTGCGATCCAGCCGCGCCGCTGCGCCGCTTGCGGCTTCGCGCGCCGTCGCGAACGCGCCTCGTCCTGCTACGATCCCGAATTCGCAGCGCCTACGAACCACCACGAAACCCGTGTCAATCTGGTCTCCGACATCCTGGCAATCGCGACCCGCGCTCCAGCAGGCGAGCTATCCCGACCCGCGCGCTCTTGATGACGCGGTGATGCGCCTCGCGAAGCTGCCTCCCCTTGTCACGAGCTGGGAGATCGAAAACCTCAAGGCCCAGCTCGCCGAGGCTGCCGCGGGCAAGCGGTTCGTGCTCCAGGGAGGCGACTGCGCCGAGTCCTTCGCCGAGTGCGATTCCAGCACCATCGCCAGCAAGCTCAAGATCCTCTTGCAGATGTCGCTGATTCTCGTGCACGGCACGAAGAAGCGCGTCATCCGCATCGGCCGCTTCGGCGGGCAGTACGCCAAGCCGCGGTCCGAAGACACCGAAACGCGCAACGGGCAAACCCTGCCCAGCTATCGCGGCGATCTTGTGAACTCCTCTGACTTCACGCCCGAAGCCCGCACTCCAAATCCCGAACTCCTGCTCCGCGCTTATGAACGCGCCGCGCTCACGCTCAACTTCATCCGCTCGCTGATCGACGGCGGGTTCGCTGATCTGCACCACCCGGAATACTGGGACCTCGGCTGGGTGAAGCACTCGCCACGGGCGCGCGAGTATCAGAACATGGTCGATTCGATCGGCGACTCGATCCGCTTCATGGAGACGCTCTCCGGCACGCCGATCGGTCAGTTCCGCAGGGTTGACTTCTATACGAGTCACGAGGGCTTGCACCTGCACTACGAGCAGGCGCAGACGCGGCAGGTGCCGCACAGAGAGGGCTGGTACAACCTCTCCACGCACTTTCCGTGGATCGGCATGCGAACCGCGACGGCCGGAAGCGCGCACGTGGAATACTTCCGCGGCATACGCAACCCGATCGCGGTGAAGGTCGGCGTCGAGACCGATCTTGCGAGTCTCCCCGAACTGCTTGAGGTGCTCGACCCCGAGAGCGAGCCGGGCCGGATGACGATCATCCATCGCTTCGGCGCGCACGACATCGCCAAACAACTGCCGAAGGCGATTGACGCTGTTCAAGCCGCACGCCGCGACGCGGGGAGCGAAACTGGGGGAGTTCTTTGGATTTGCGATCCGATGCACGGCAACACGGAGCGCACCGCGGGCGGGGTCAAGACGCGGAAGTTCGAGCACATCCTCGCGGAGCTTGAGCAGGCGTTCGAGATTCATCGTGCAGCGAGCGTCCCGCTGGGCGGCGTGCACTTCGAACTCACGGGCGAAAACGTCACCGAATGCACCGGCGGCGCTCGCGGCCTGACCGACGACGACCTCAAGCGAGCCTACCGCTCGACGGTCGATCCGCGGCTGAACTACGAACAGGCGCTGGAGATGGCGCTGCTGATCTCGAAGCGCGTGAGGGAGCAGGCGGGGGCGCAACGCACATAGACGCTTGGAGATTCATCCAGGCGACCGGGTCGTGCGACGAGGCAAGCCGGGGCCGGCCGTTTCGCGAGCGGGCTTGCCCCGCTGAGGTGCGGACCCCTCACGATGCCAGGGCTACACTATCGACCCAATGGTGCATTCGTTTTCTGCTTCTCCAACCTCGCGCAGGCGCGTCGTCATC
>CAZLDF010000526.1:0-10510 GCA_964558095.1 uncultured Isosphaeraceae bacterium
GTCATCACGCCGCAGATGCAGCGCGTCGCCCTGCGCGAACCACATCTCACGCCGCAGCAGGTCCGCGATGAAGTCGCCGCGGGTCGCATGATCATCCCCGCCAACAAAGTGCATCTGTCCTATCAGCTCGACCCCATGTGCATTGGCCGCGCGAGCAAGACGAAGATCAACGCCAACATGGGCGCATCGCCTGTTTCTTCCGGCACCGAACTTGAAGTGGAAAAACTTCAATGGGCGGTCCGCTGGGGAGCGGACACCGTCATGGACCTTTCCACCGGCGGAAATCTCGACGAGTGTCGCGATGCGATCATCCGCGCTTCGACTGTTCCGATCGGCACCGTGCCGATTTACTCGATGATCATTGGGCGCAAGCTCGAAGACCTCTCGCCGCGGATCATTCTTGATGAGATCGAGCACCAGGCGAAACAAGGCGTCGATTACATGACAATCCACGCAGGGGTGAAGCGCGCACACCTGAAGTTCGTGAAGAACCGTCTCATCGGCATCGTTTCGCGCGGCGGGTCATTGCTCGCCAAGTGGATGCTGATTCACAACAAAGAGAACCCGATGTATGAACTGTGGGACGACATCTGCGCGATCATGCGCGAGTACGACGTCTCCTTCAGCATCGGCGACGGGCTGCGCCCCGGCGGGCTCGCGGACGCGACCGACCGCGCGCAGTTCGCGGAACTCTCCACCATCGGCGAACTCACCGAGCGCGCCTGGTCCCACGGCGTGCAGGTCATGGTCGAAGGCCCCGGTCACGTCCCCTTCGACCAGATCGAATACAACGCCAAGATTCAGCGCCGCATCTGTCACGGCGCTCCCTTCTACGTCCTCGGCCCACTCGTCACCGACATCTTCCCCGGCTACGACCACATCACCTCGTGCATCGGCGCGACCGCGATGGCCTACCACGGCGCCGCGATGCTCTGCTACGTCACGCCCAAGGAACACCTCGGCCTGCCCAAGAAGGACGATGTCAAGCAGGGCTGCATCGCCTACAAGATCGCGGCGCACGCAGCGGACATCGCGCTGGGCATTCCCGGCACACGCGATCGCGATGATGAATTGACCAAAGCGCGTGCCGCCCTCAATTGGGAGAAGCACTTCGAACTTTCGTTCGATCCCGACACCGCGCGCGCGCTGCACGATGAGGACCTCGATGTCGATACCGACTTCTGCGCCATGTGCGGCCACGACTGGTGTAGCGTCCGCATCAGCAAGGAAATCCAGGAGTTTGCGAGCGGCAAGGACGAGGACTTCAAGTGGGACAAGCCCCGTAAGACCGACGCGCTGACCGAAGAACAGGAACATATTCTCGAACAGCGCGGCGTGCTGAGTCCCGATGAGATTCACAAGTTGGCGAGCAAGAGTGAAAAAGTCCAAAAGTCCAAAAGTCCAAACGTCCCAATCGAAGAGGAGCCGGCCCGTCCCGCGAAGCTGTCATGCCACAGCGACTACGTCGATGCGGATGAGGCGAAGCGCCTCCAGCGCGAACGCGACAACCAGCGCGAACAACTGGTGACGCTCAACACCGCGCCCGCGCACAACGTGCCGACGCATGATTCGGTGATCTGAACTCGGGCAGACGGACTTTACGTCCGTCTGACGAATCTGCGCGTTGGATCCCCGGAACTTCAGACGGACTTGAAGTCCGTCTGCCTGTTCGATACGGTCTCACATGGGCGCCTTTCACACTTCCGAGCGCGCTTCAAACGAATGGTGGGAGGGTCGCCATCGCTTCGAGCACTGGTATCGCGACAACTCGGTGTATTTCATCACGGCCCGCGTGCGCGATCAGTTCCGCGCATTCGAGAGCGAGCGCGCGAAGGCGATCTTCTGGGATCGGTTTGACGCCGCGATTGCGAAGCATGGATTCACGCCCTGGGTCACATCGCTGATGGACAATCACTATCACACGATCGGGCACCTCATGATCGGCGAGGAACTTCCGCGCATGATGCGCCTGATCCACGGCGGCGTCGCGAAGCTCGTCGGAGACCTTCTGATGAGCGGGACAGACGGACTTCAAGTCCGTCTGCCTGCGGGCGAGCGCATCGTCCCCTTCTGGTGCGACTCGCGCAAGCGCAACTACTTCGACGGATGTCTGCGCAACGAGAAGCAGGGACGACTGACGTATCGCTACGTCCTCACCCAGGCGGTTCGCCATGGGATCGTCCATGACTGGCGCGACTATCCGCACACGCACGTCAATGTCGATCTTGAAGACGCAATCAAGTTCGCGCTCGAACGAGGCGCGTTCATGCAAGGCGTGCCCTATCGGCGGTACGACGGATGATCCGCGCCCGATCTCAGGCAGACGGACTTCAAGTCCGTCTGCTCTCCCCCCGCGCGCCCACGAAACATTGTGAGATGCACCACAACACCGAACGCCAGCGGAATACGATTCGGTCCGTCCGCGTCAGGTTCCCTGCGGCGGTGGAGAAACCGCGCGATTCCAACGGGCGAGTTTCCGCTAACACCCCCAAGGAACGACCGCGGCACGAACGATGGTAGCGTTAGGGGCAGGCACGAGGTGGCGGGGTATGATTCGCCGACTTGATTGCGGTGAAGTCGAACGGGGCCGCCGCAATGGCGGGGCTGGCGATGGGGTTCAGGAAGGGATGAGGGGCGTGCTGGCGCACAACTTGCCGACGCATGAATCGGTGATTTGAGTTGGGGGGGGGTAGCGATCAGCCGGTGCGATGGGCTAGGAGCCAGTCGTAGGCGCTGAGGACTCGTTGAGCCAGGGTGGGCTCGCTCATTAGGCCGGGCTGCGGTTCATCCGTGTTGCTGAAGGACGAGAGAATGTAGGCGGCGTCCTCGCGGTCGATCTGATAGAGGATGAAAAACGCGGCGTCGAGTTCGGCCTTGAGCGTGGTGCGCTCAGGAGGGTTCCAGCGGTGGAGCTTTCCGCCGTAGTCCTTGAGGTCGCCGCTCTTGAACTCGCAGGCCTCGGCCAGAGGCAGCATGTCCTCCGCCGTGCAGGTGAGCTTCAACACGCGCTCGCTGATCCAGTGCTGCAGCGTCTCGCGTCGGCTCCACGGGCAGCGATCGGCATATCGCTCCGGCGGGAGCGTGGCGATCTGCTCGACGATGAAGAAGTTGAGATGAACACCGCCGACCTTCTGCCGAGCGACGAAGTCGTAGACGAAGGTGTTGAGATTGGCGAGCAGGCACGTTTGCAATCGCGCGGGGGCATCGCTGAAGATGAGCGGGGCCGAGTTGACGACGCCGATCGCAGGGATAAACGAGGCGATCATCGTGCGCTGGTTCGTGGCGCTGGTTACATCCTTGTATGCGAGGAATGCCGGCGGCAGCCCATCGGGCAATTGCTCTTCAATTGTCTTCTTCTCAATCCAAAACCGCGGCGAAGAGCGGTATTCCGGATTCTGATGCTGGGTCAATGAGACATCGGCGGTTTGACCCTGTCGGACCCAATTGGATTCATCGATGATGACGCTCGCGGCGCGGTGGTCGTACATCTGGACCATCTTGGCCTCATAGACGGGCAGATAGACTTGCTTGCCCTTGGACCACTGGTTGCCCTTGAGCGCGTACTTGTTCTTGAGAAACCAGCCGCCCTCGCGGAAGTGCTCGGCGTCGTTGGTTTGGTGGAACATCGTCTTGAATCGAATCCCCCACGGATTGCCTCCGCGTTTGCGGTTGTGGTCGATGAGCACGGGGACGTTGCGGTAGATGCGCTTGGTGATCTCGGCATCGCGCCGGGAGCGGAAGATGGGGCAGGTCTTGGTGTTGGGATTCAGGAGCGCGATGTCCTTGCCGCTGAGGGGTATGTGGCGGCGGTGGTCCGCGAGGTCTTCAGTCTGATGGGCGAAGAACACGAAGTCGGCGTCGTGCTGGCCTGCTTGCGCCCCGCCGAAGACAAGGATTGAGAACTTGAAACGGCCGTCAACATCGGCGAACAGCTTGCGCCGATTCTCAAAGTCATAGAGGCAGATCAGTCGCTGGGCGTCGGTGAGCGCCGCGAAGAAGTCCTGCGTCGTGCTGTCGGTGGCGATGCCCGAAGGCACGAGCAAGCCGACGCGGCCCTGGGGGGCCACGATTTTGGAGGCGAGCTCGGCGAAAACGGCGTAGGTGTTGATGTCGCCGCGGCCGGTGAGCGGGTATTCGCCGCTGCTTCGGGCATAGTCCAGTTGCCGCTGCGTTCGTTCGATAGATGCTTCGTATTTCGCGAAAAGCTCGGGGTTCTGCTTCGGCAATTGTCCGATGAGCGCGCGGCGCTTGGCGGCGTTGGTCGCGGTGGCGATCTCGGGCGCTGAAATGGAGAAGAACTCGCGCTCCTGCAGCTTCATGCGCTCCCACGGCGGGTTGCCGATCACACAATCAAAACCGGACGCTTCACGATCGAAGACTTCGGGAAAAGTGGCGCGCCAGTCGAAGGCCTTTTCGTGGACGGCGGTTTCGCGGATGAGCGAGTTGCCGAAGTGGATGTTGTGGGAGAGGTCGGCGAGCGTCTTGCCGCGGCGCGCGGTGCGGATCCAAAGTGCGAGTTGGGTGATTTCGACTGCTTCGGGCGAGAGATCGACGCCGTAGATGTTGTTTTCGAGGATGAGGTCGGGGATTGCTTGAGCGAATGATGCCGCATCCGGATGATTGTGGCGGGCAAAGCCGTTTGCGACTTCGCCGTAGCGGTCTTCGAGGAGTTGGTAGGCTTGGAAGAGGAACGCACCGCTGCCGCAGGCGGGATCACAAATCCTGAGATCGTGCAGCACCTCCTGACAGCGAAGCCAGTAGTCGAAGGAATCCGCGGTTTGCGGATCGAGGCCGAGTTCGCGCGCGACGCGCGCGAAGCGTTCATCGATGAGCGTGCCGACAGTGAGTTCGACGATGAGTTGTGTGAACTGCGGCGGGGTATAATAGATGCCCATTCGCTTGCGCATCGCGGATTGGGGCATGGATGCGCGCTCGCCGACGCGGGGAGCGCCGGTGAGCGTGGTGACGACAGCGAAAAAATCGCCTTCGCGCAGTTTTTCGAGTTCGGTGATGGATTTTTCGAAGAGGTGGCCGAGGACTTCGAGGTTGACTTCATCGCGGAAATCGTAATCGCCGACGGACTTGAAGAATCCGGTCCACTCGTCGCCGAGGTTGAGGTTGTCGGCTTCGGATGGTGCAAACAACCCGCCGTTGTAGCCATCGCCGATGTCAAGTCCCGAACCGGTATCGACGCCGCGGAAGAGATCGACGAAGTTGCGCCAGCGGGGATTCGTGACCTGCGTGACAGGTGGAATGGTGTCGTGGACTTTTTCGAGGATGCGATCCGGGAGCAGGCCGCGGTCTTCACAGAAGGCGATGAAGATGATGCGGTCGATCAGCCGCTGGGCGATGGCGATGGCATTGTCGAGCGTGTATTGGCGCTCGTAGTGCAGGTGATGAATGAGGTGAATGCGGTTCTCGCGATACCGGTTGTAGAGTTCATCGCCGACTTCGCGCTGGCGGTTGTCGGTGCGTGTGAGAAGATCGTCAGCGCGTGCGGGGCCGAGGCGGGGCTTGAGGAGTCCACTCCGTTCCAGAAGCGCGTAGAAGCGGCGGAATTGCGTGGCATCACGAAGGTCCTGCAGCGCGAAGTGCTCGTATCGCCGCATGGTGTGACTGCGCTCGTAGAGTCGGAAGCTGACGATGTTGGACACGACGCCCCAGCGGCACTCGGGAAGGTTGGCGAAGTAGTCCCAGCACTGCTGCACCGACGTCCGACCGTTGAATCGATCGCGATCGAGGTGTGCGCGCGGACCCTTGAGTTCGATGACGGCCGTTGGAGACTGCCTAGACCCGGACTGAAATTGGCCGAGGATGGCATCGGGAGTGCCGTTGCCGGGAATCTGCCAGTGTTGTTCAAGCTGCCAATCTGAACGGCCCTCGGTCTTGCGGGTGAAGTGCAGCGCATCGCCGAAGACCTCGCGAAGAAAATCTCCTTGCAACTGCGTCTCACCGATGTCGGCGAGGCGGCCGGAAGACTCCATATCGGCCCAGCGGACGAGAATCGCGTGCGCTACATTAATCTGCTCGCCTTCAAGCTGCATGTTCCTGGCTGCGGCGTCGAGGAGGCGACGCAGGACGAGCCGATCGGTGCGCGGACCGCGCGCGGCGACGGGACTGATGTCTTGAAAGAGCTGTCGAGCCACGCGCCGATGATACAAAGGTTCCTGTATGTCAGGCGTTGCGAACGGCGCGGGTGAGAAGCGCTTTGACGAGTTCCTTGCGGGTGTGTGCGTCGTAGCGCTTGTAGATCATCGTGACGTGGCGGTTGACGGTGGAGTACTTGATCCCCATGCGCTGGGCGATTTCGTTCCAAGAAAAGCCCCGCAGGAGCAAGTGCAGGACCTGATCGCGGCGGGGAGTGGGGCGGCGCTTCTGGTGGGTGAACGGGCGGCGGATGCGCTCCTTCGGCACGGCATCGAGGGGGCGGGGGACTTCGTGGCCGAAGAGGAGCCCGCCGGTGATGTGGGTGACGAACTCGTTCCAGCCGCGATGGTCGGAGAGAGAGATGCCGCGCACGGACCAGCAGTGTTTGCATGCGAAGGTGCGGCAGCCCTGACCGGGCGCGGGGTTGTGGAAGCCAGGATGCCAGGTGCCGCAGAGATGCAGACGGTTCGCGAGGACGATTGCGGTTTCCGGGTTCTTTGTCGATTCGTCAGGTGAGACATCGATTGCGAGATCGTGGTTGAGCGCCTGGGGAAGGGTCCAAATGGGGAGCGGCGCGTAGAGGAAGTGGCAGCGGCGATTGCAGGGGATGTGGAGGTAGCGCTGGCCCTCGAGTTCGAGGACGTTGGATTCGCCGGCGATCCCGAAGCGCGAATCGTCGGCGGCGGATGCGGGGAGGAGTCGGCCGGGGCAGAGCCAGTCCCAGCCGCGGAAAATGGGCGCGCCTCTGAGCGTGCGGAAGCGCGGCACGCGCCGCATTGGTTGCACGAAGTTCTCGGGGAACGAATTGTGCTTGACCTGCCAGAGCGTGCCCCACACGGATTCCGGCGTACGGCCGTGGAAGTTGGCGGGATCGATCGGGGAAGGCGTGTACACGATGGGGATCGGCTTGCCGCGTTTGCCATGGCAGGACGGCGCATCACGGAACGAGACGCGGAGGAATCCCTTGGTCATCCAGCGGCGAGTCTGATCCTTGGAGAGACCGAGGACGCGGGCGGCGCGCCACGTCGGCACGCCGGGCCAGGGAATGAAAATTGGCGCTGTGAGTTTGCGAATGAGCGAGCTTTCGAGCCAGACGGTGTGCGGCAGGTTGTACTCGTGAGGGTGACGAAGCACGTATTCGAGATCGTGATCGGGCATGAGGTGGGCGCCCTGATCGAGTTCGATGGCGGCGGAGCGCGTGTTGATGCGCGAATCGGACGAGCGGATGCACAGGCACGCCGCGCGGACCGGACTGGTGAAGGTTGGCGAGAACGTGCGGCGAGCGCGCCGTAGGGCTTCGACGCGATCGTGTTGAATCTGCGGCGCGAGGCGATTCCACGCATTGAGCAAGACGGTGTCGATGATGTCCATGTGACCCCCTTGATGAACAAGATTGCGGCGAGCGAAGTGTACCGCGGCAAGAACGTCGCGAAAGCGCCCGGGCGCGCGCAAACGTGACGCTTCGGGCTTTGATGGTGTAATCGGCGGCCGTCGGGGCGTCTCGTCACGCGCGCGGCTCTTTCCCAGTCAAACGTGGCAGACGGACTTCAAGTCCGTCTGCCGGTAGGATGCGCGCGTGACGGAAGTGTCGCCGAGGCTTGATTCGTTCGTGGCCTTCGACGCCGAGGGCGGGCTGCTGTTCGCGACGCGACTGCCCGGTTCGCCGGCGGACTTCGACGGCGATCGCCGCGGCTGGGGCGACCTCGCGCCGCCGCCCGAGTCGCCGCCGCTGTGGGTGCACCTGGACCGCACGCGCGAGCGCGCGCAGCGCTGGCTTCGCGAAGAGTCCGGCGTGCCCGAGGCCATCGTCGAGTCGCTGCTGACAGAAGAAACACGCCCGCGGATGCAGGTCGTCGGCAAAGGCCTGCTCGTGATCCTGCGCGGCGTGCGGGTCGTGCCCGGGCTCGACCCCGACGACCTGATTTCAATTCGGTTGTGGATTGAGCCGACGCGCATTATCGCGCTGCGGCAGTTCTGGTTTCACACGATCGTCGATCTGCGCGATGACGCGATGCGAGGCGAAGCGCCCGCGACGCCCGGCGCGTTCCTGGCGGCGCTGGCCATGGGCATTTCGCTGCACATCAGCCCGACCGTCGAGAACCTGGAGGAGATGCTCGAAGGGATCGAGGAAGGGATGATGGAGGCGAGCGCCGCCGACCCGGCGGCGCGATCGAAACTGGCGACGATCCGCAGGCAGGCGATCGGCATCAGGCGATACATCGTCCCGCAGCGCGACACGCTCATGGGGCTGTCGCTGACGCAGAACGCGATGCTGAGCGAGCGCGACCACCTGGAGCTGCGCGCCGCCGCCGAGCTCGTGGCGCGACACGCCGAGGCGCTGGAGGAAATCCGCGACCGCGCCGCCGTGACGCAGGACGAAATGCGGGCGCGACAGGAAGCGCGCATCGGCAAGACGCTGTATCTCCTGACGATCGTCGCGACGATTGCGATGCCGCTGACGCTGGTCACGGGCTTGCTGGGCGTCAACGTCGGCGGGATTCCGCTGGCGGATTCGCCGAGCGGTTTCGCCGTCGTGACAGGCGTGCTGGCGATCATCGCGCTCACGGAATTCCTGCTGTTTCGGTTCATCAAGTGGCTGTAGCGCGGACGTTGCCTCGCGGCGAAGCTGGTATCATCCGCCGCTGGCCGGCGACGGTCGCCGGCGGGGGGGAGCGCTTCAGCTCGCGACCGTCAGACACTTCATTCGTGGAGTTGGCCAATGGGTTTCATTTCGGAATTCAAGGAGTTCGCCGTCAAGGGCAACGCCATGGACATGGCGGTTGGAATCATCCTCGGCGCGGCGTTCAACAAGATCGTGCAGTCGATCGTCAACGACCTCATCATGCCGCCGATCGGCATGGCTTTGGGCGAGGTCGAATTCAAGGATTTGAAGGTGACGCTGAAGGAAGCAGCGCCCGTCGTCGTCGATGCGGCCGGAGCGGTGACCACGCCGGAGGTCGCCGAGGTCGCGATCCGCTACGGCATGTTCATCAACACGGTCATCGAGTTTCTCATCGTCGCCTTCAGCGTGTTCATGATCGTCAAGTTCATGAACAGGCTGATTCGCAAGCGCGAAAAGGAAGCCGCGGCGTGACGCTCCCTCTCCCCTTGGGACAGAGCTTGGGTGACCGCGGTTTGTGAGCAAATGCGCCACGCGCCGTGTGCGTGCGCCATCTGACTCGCCGCGAAGTTCGTCGCTCGGCCGCTACACTGGCCCGAATGTCATCCTGGCACACACCCCTCACGCTCGAGAACGAACACGTGCGCCTAGAGCCGCTGGCGTCTCAGCATCGTTCCGGTCTGTTGATCGCAGCGGAATCGATCGACACGTTTCAGTTCATGCCGCTGCGCCCGAATCCGTTTTCGGAAGCCGGGATCAGCGGGTACATCGAAGCGCTGCGCTCGAAGGGGCCTGACGTTCAGCCGCTGTGCGTGATCGAGCGTTCGAGCGCGCAGCCGGTCGGCGTGACGGCGTTTCTCGACATGCAGCCGCAGCACCGCTCGCTCGAAATTGGCTTCACGTGGATCTCGCCGCGTTGCCGGGGCTCGGCCGTCAATCCGTCGATGAAGCTGCTGATGCTCGCCCACGCGTTCGAAACGCTCGACGCGTTTCGCGTGTGCCTGAAGACCGACGCGCGGAACGCGCAGAGTCGCCGCGCGATCGAGAAGCTCGGCGGGAAGCTCGACGGCGTACTCCGCTCCCACATAGTCCTGCCCGACGGTCATCGCCGCGACAGCGCGTATTACTCGATTCTCGACAGCGAGTGGTCGGCCGCTCGTGAGCGACTCGTCACGCGACTCGCGCGGCTGCGTCGGAATGAAGCACCGTCAAGTTGCCCGGCTTCCGAGGAAACCAGGCGGGGCCGTGTCCTCTGATCTGCGTTCATCCGCGTTCATCTGCGGTTCCCTTCCGCTTCTGAACTGCTGGTGCGGTCGTCTTATCGACGCCGGTCTTCTCACTTGGCGGACTGAAAAGATCCAACAGCAGCGAGTCTTCGAGCGCCTCGGCTGCGTGTGGGACGTTCGAGGGAAGGTGCAGCGCTTCGCCCGCCTCGACGATGATTTCGCGACCCGTTCGTCCCGGCGCCTCGCCGACGACGAACCGCATGCGGCCGCTGAGCACGACCGAAATCTGCTCGTTTTCGTGGGAGTGTGACGGCACGAAGAATCCGCGATCCAGCGTGACCTGCGAGATCATCATGCGCTTGCCGACGATCCGTCGCCGCGCGATCTTCTCCATCGGCCGATCGACGGCCAAATCGTCCCATCGGTAGCGCGTCGCGTCTGAGGCTGCGTTCGGATGATCGGTCGCGCGTGCGGGTGTGGTTTTCGTGTTGCTCATGGATGTTCGACTCCTGCAGCG
>CAZLDF010000527.1:0-4592 GCA_964558095.1 uncultured Isosphaeraceae bacterium
CCAGCCGCTTCGCCGCGTCCTCGGGTTTGGCCGATCGCAGGTCGCACTTGGCGAGCCAGAATTCGGCGTCGTCCCGTTCGTCTTCCTCGGCGCTGGCCGACACGAACTCGAACGATTCGCGCGCGTCCGCGTAGCGCTCGAGGTCGAATTGCGTGCGGCCGCGAAGCAGCCGCGCCTTCACCGCCAGCTCGTCGTCGGCGAAGTCGGCGAGCAGCGTGTCCAACAGTTTGCCGGCGGGCTCGGGGTCTCCCTGCGCGTGAAGGACGAGCGCCAATCCATACAGCGCGTCGGCCATGTACGGCGCGACGGCGCGGTCGATCACCTGGCGGTAATAATCAGCCGCGGTTTCGAGCGCTTCAGTTCGGTGCAGACACTGGGCGATGAGCAGCGTCGCCTGATCGGCGAACTCGCCCTGGGGATGACGGTTCAATAGTTCGCGAAAATGCCCGGCGGCCTCGGCGTGCCGCCCCCGCGCCATGCCCGACAAGGCGCGGAAAAACTCCGCTCGCTCGCGGCGATCGCTTTGCGGCCACTTCTGCACCAGCGTTTCGACGGGCGCCGCGACTTGATCATGGCGGCCCGCGTTGTAAAGCGATTCCGCCTGCAGCGCCGCCGCGTCGTCCGCCAGGTCGTGCGCGGAATGCTCGCGCAGCACCTCGCCGAAGACCTCGGCGGCGGCGGCGTGCTCGTTCTTCGCCGCCAGGCTCTGCCCGATCATCATCCGCGCTTCCGCGGCGAACTCGAACTCGCCAAGCTCGCGCAGCGGTTGAAGCTGCTGGAGCGCTTCGTCATACATCTGCTGACGAAACAAGCTGACCGAAAGCCCATAGCGCGCCACCGGCGCTTGTTCGTGCTCCGGGTGGGCCGCGAGAAACCGGCGATATTCGTCGGCGGCCTGCGCGTACATCCCGCGGTTGAGAAACCCGTTGCCGCTGTAGAGCGCTCGAAGCGTCGCGAGGTCGTTCGCGGACGACGATTGAGCGGAACCCCGCCCCGCCGGCGCCGCTGCGAAACACGCCGCAAGAACAACGATCACGATCGGGCGCAAACACACAGGAACGCGGACGGCGGACATCGGCACTTTCACCTCTCGACGACGAAGAACAAGACGACGATGACGATCACGCTGCGACACTCCAGCACCTCGGCACGCACGCACGCGCGAAAACCCGGGCGTGCCGAACCGCGCCGAACCGCGCCGAACGCGGCCGCGGACGCACGCGGACCCGCCCGCAAGCGTGCACGCCCGTGCCTCGCGTTCACCCCGCCCGGTCATTCACGATGCAGCGCACCGACTTCGATTCAGCGATCCCACCGGGTGCGCCGGCGCCAGCCGAAGCGGGCGCAATCGGCCGGATTGTAGGCACGCGAGGCCGCGCCCCGGCCGCAGGGTTCGAGCGGGTCATCGGGCGGCGTCGTCATCCTCGTCGTCGTCGTCATCTTCATCCTCGTCGTCGTCCTCGTCGTCCTCGTCGTCGTCGTCAAGCTCCTCGAGGTCCTCAATCTGCTCTTCGAGCGCTTCGATTTCATCTTCAAGGCGCTCGAATCGGGCCTCGGCCAGTTCCGCCTGGCGCTCGATGACGGCCGCCTGACGCTCGATCTGGCGGGCGCGCAGCTCCAGTTGGCGAGCCTTTTCATCAATCGCCTGGCGATCGCCGCCGTCGAAATGCCGGGCCGCCTCGGCGAGCGCTTCGGCCTGCTCCTGCAACTGCTCGACTTGCTCGTGCAGGCGCTCGGACTGGGCGGCCAATCGCTGCGACGTCGCTTCGTGGTTGTTCACTTCGGCGCGGCGGGTCTCGAGTTCCGCGAGCAACTGGTGAAGGGCCGACATGTGCCGACCATTCGCCAGCGCCTCTTCGCCGCGGCCACGCTGCATCGCGCCGCGGATGGCGTCTTCGATCGCCCGGCGATCGATCTCGACGCCCTTGGCCGCCATCTGCGCGTACGCCTCTTCAAGTTTCCGCCGCGCGTCGGCCACGGCCTGCGGCGCGTGCTCGTCCAGCCTCGCGTAAGCCTCGCGAAGCTTGCGCGACACGTCCGCAGCCAGCTCGGGCGACAACTGCGCCGCGCGTTCATACGCCGCCAGCCACTCGCCGGTCATCTGGGGCGACGAAATCGAATCGGTGCTCCACCCGCGCCCGCCGCCCGCCGCTCCACCCGATCCACCCGATCCGCCCGCCGCTCCACCCGCCCCCCCCCCTCCGCGGCGCAGCGGCCGCGCGGGCTGAATCTCCGCCGATTCCTCGTCGCTGTCGATCAGGCGGATGAACGCGCTGAAGACGAGCTGCTCGAGTTCATTGCCCTGCACGCCGATGTGGTCGTCGCCGCGGCGCACCATGATCGGCACGTCGTCGCGCACCATCAATTCCGTCAGGGCTTCGAGCTTGCGCGGCGAGACTCGATACTCCTCGGCGCGCTCTTCATCGCTGTTGATCATGGCGATGAAGGCCTGCATGATCATGTGGGCGTTCTCGGGTCCGTGGACCGTGATCGCGCCGTCGCCGCCCGACACGCGCACGGGCACGTCCTCGCGCAGCATGAGCGCCAGCAGCGCTTCGCGCTTGCCCTGGTTGGAAACGGCATAGGACTGCGCGATCTCTTCCTGGTCGCCCAGCGCGCCCATCGCCGTGCCCAGCAACAGCGCGGCTCGATTCTGCGTGCACTTGGTTTCAGCCCGCGCCTGGCACTGCACGGTGCATCCGCCGTCGGTGGTGAACGCGATCACGTGATTGGGCGCGACGGCGACGGTGGGCGCCATGAAACCGGCGGTCGCGGGCGGCGCGGGATTGAACATCGCGCCCGGCGCCGGCGCTTCACGCCGCAGCTCATCAAGCTGCCGCTCCAGTTCGTGCAGGCGGCGCTTGTAGTGTTCGAGCTGCTGCTCGGGCGGCAGGCGGTCGATGTCCCGTTCCTCCATGCCGCGCATGTGGCGCTCGAACGTCGTTTCATCGTCGTCCCCGCCGTCGAACAGCGAGGGCGCATCAGGCGCGGGGGGCGGCAAGGGGGGGGCCGGCGCCGAGGGGGGGGGCGGCGCGGCGAACGCGCGCGGCGCGCGGCTCGCCCTGGCCTCCTTCGCCGCCTTGTCCGCCTTGACGGCCTTTTCCGCCTTGGCCGCCTTGGCCTTCGCGGCGGCGTCGTCTTCGGGCGGGCAGGCGAACATCGGCGTCGCGACATAGGCCAGCAGCGCCACCGCGCCGCAGAGCATCACGCCGCGAGCCGACAGTTTCGGACTGATGTTGTGCGTCATCACCATGGTCAGTCTCCTTGCGAGTTTTCTGGCCGATCGCGTGGGCCCGCCCAGCCCCACCGCCGGCGTCATGAGTTGTTGTTGTCGTCGTTGAGCTTCGCTTGTGAATCGCCGCGCCTCCAGCAGCGCCTGCGCATACGCGCGCCGCGACGCCGGCATCAGGTTCGTCACCCAGGCGTCGCAGCAGTCGTCGGCCTCGTCGCGCAGCCGCTTGCGCACCCACCACACCACCGGGTGCCACCAATACACGCACCCGGCCGCCAACTCCACCCAGCACCACAGGTGGTCGCGGCGCTTCAGGTGCGCCAGTTCGTGCAGAATGATCGCTCGCCGGCCGTCGTCATCGAGCTGCGACCACAAGTCCGCCGGCAGCACGATGCACGGATGCGCGCCGCACCACACCATCGGGCTGACGCGCGACTGCGTCATCAGCACGCGCGGCACGCGGCGAAGCTGCAGGTGCTCCGCCGCGTCGGCGATCATGCGCTCGACGCTCGGCGGGGCGAGCCGGCTGCGAAGAATCAGCCGCCGCGAGCGCTGCACGCGAACGGCCGTCAACGCCGCGATCAACGCAGCGCCCAGCACCCACAACAGCGCAGGAAACGGAGGCAAGCTCACGATCGCGTCGCGCACCGCGGCGACCTGGCGCAGCCACTCGTTCAGCCGCGCCACCAGCGCCGCGATCGCGGACCCGGCGGCGGCGGCGCCATCGTCGGCGGCCTGATGCGGAGGCGCAAGCGACGGCAGCGGCTGCGCAGCGTGCGAAACTCCAGCTTCCAACGGCGCGCTCGCGCGAGATCGCGGAAGCGGCGCGAATGGCGCGCTGCTGGTCCATGCTCGCGCTGCGCCATCCAGCGGCGACGAAGCGATCGGCGCGGCGTCAGTCTGCGCAACGTCAGTCAGCGCAATCTCGATCGACGCCGTCTCTCTTGGCGCCACGCGCTCGGCTTCCATTTGTTGGCGCGAGCGCGACATGTCCAATGAGAACCGCGCCGGCGGTGCTGACAGGTTGTTCGCCGGCGCGGGGTTGGAATCGAAAAAAGTGCGCCGGGAAGCGTGGGGGCGGGACTTTCCCGGCGCATATGAAGGAACTGCCTTGTTTGAATCGAAAGCACCCCGTGTCGGTTGCAGCAAGGCGCTGGGCGCCATGCGCTGCGAGTCTTGGGCTGCAAGTGGTGATCCGGAAGGCTCGGATGCATGATGCCCCGATGCCTCGATGCCTGATTTGGACGTTTTGACGTTTTGACGTTTTGACGTTTCGTTCCCTGCGTCGCTGCGTCGCGCAGTCCACCCGCCCTGGCGGGTCGCTGCGTCGCTGCGCCCCTGCGAATCCACAATCGCTGCG
>CAZLDF010000528.1:0-9755 GCA_964558095.1 uncultured Isosphaeraceae bacterium
TTCAATCGCGCGGATCTCGTTGCGGATCGCGATGAGCGCATCCACCAGGCGATCCAGCTCGGCCTTGGATTCGCTCTCGGTCGGCTCGATCATGAGCGTGCCGGGCACGGGGAACGACATCGTCGGCGCGTGGAAGCCGTAGTCGATGAGCCGCTTGGCGACGTCGTCGACCGTGATGCCCGAGCTCTCCTTGATCGCGCGCAAGTCGACGATGCACTCGTGCGCGACCAGCCCGCCGGGACCCGAGTAGAGCACCGGATAGTGCGGCGCGAGCCGCTTCGCGACGCCGATGGGGCCCATGCCTGGCCCCCCCCCGCCGTGCGGAATGCAGAAGGTCTTGTGCAAGTTGAGGTGGCAGACGTCGGCGCCGTAATCGCCCGGCCGGCAGAGGCCGACCTGCGCGTTCATGTTCGCGCCGTCGAGATACACCTGCCCGCCGTGCTGATGCACGATCTCGCAGATTTCGCGGATGCCCGATTCGAACACGCCGTGGGTCGAGGGATAGGTGACCATGATCGCGCCGAGGTTCTCGCGATGCGCAGCGGCCTTGGCGCGCAGGTCATCGAGGTCGATGTTGCCCTTGGAGTCGCACGCGACGGCGACGACCTCGAAGCCCGCCATGACCGCGCTCGCCGGGTTCGTGCCGTGCGCCGAAACCGGAATCAGGCAAACCGTGCGATGCGAATCGCCGCGCGAATGGTGGTACGCGCGAATGACCAGCAGGCCCGCGTACTCACCCTGCGAGCCGGCGTTGGGTTGAAGCGAGATCGCGTCGAACCCGGTGATTTCCGCGAGCTGCCTCTCCAGCCGCTCGAAGAGTTCCGCGTAGCCGCGCGTCTGGTCGGATGGCGCGAACGGGTGCATGTGCGCGAACTCCGGCCACGTCACGGGAAGCATCTCGCTTGTGGCGTTGAGCTTCATCGTGCACGAGCCAAGCGGAATCATGCTGGTGGCAAGCGAAAGATCGCGCGATTGCAGCTTCGCCATGTAGCGAAGCATTTCCGTTTCGCTGCGGTGACTATTGAAGACCGGGTGGGAGAGAAACGGCGACCGCCGCGCGATCGGCTCGGCGAAAGCGGTCGAAGCCTCATTGATGAAAGCGTCCGGCGATTCGACGAGCGGCTTCTTTCCGGCCGGCGTGAAGATCTCCCACAAGTCGAGCACATCGCGACGACTCGTGGTTTCGTCCGCACTGATGCCGAAGCTGCCGTCGTCGAACAACCGCAGATTCATGCGCTTTTGCTGCGATGCGCGCTGCACGTCGTCGGCGCTCAGTCCCGCGGGGCGGATGCGAATGGTGTCGAAGAACGCATCGGTTTCGACGGCATGGCCGAGCTTGCGCATGCCCGCGGCGATCGCGAGCGCGTAGCCGCGCACGCGTCGGGCGATGCGCCGCAATCCGTCCGGCCCGTGATAGGCAGCGTACATGCTTGCCATGATCGCCAGCAGCACCTGGGCGGTGCAGATGTTGCTGGTGGCGCGCTCGCGCTTGATGTGCTGCTCGCGAGTCTGGATCGCCATTCGATAGGCGACGGATCCCTGGGCGTCCTTCGACACGCCGATGATGCGACCGGGCATCTTGCGCGCGTTCGTTTCGTGCGTGGACATGAACGCGGCGTGGGGCCCGCCGAAGCCCATTGGCACGCCGAAACGCTGGGCCGAGCCGATCGCGATGTCCGCGCCCAGCTCGCCCGGCGGCGTGAGGAGCGTCAGCGCAAGAAGATCGGTCGCCATGACGACCAGCGCGCCGTGCTCGTGCGCGGCCCTGATCAAATCGCGATAGTCGATGATGCGACCGTCGGTTGTCGGATACTGGATGAGAACGCCGGCAATGCCCAGGGATGGCGATCCCTGGGCTTTGGAAGCGGCGGTCCAGTCGATCGCGTGTTCATCACCCACAACCAGATCGATCCCCAGCGCCTCCGCTCGCGTGCGAACCACCGCGATCGTTTGTGGATGACAATGCTCGCTGACGAAGAACGCGTTGCGGCCCTCGACGATTCGCAGGCACATCGTCATGCCTTCCGCGGCCGCCGTCGCCTCGTCGAGCAGCGAAGCGTTCGCCAGCGGCAGGCCGGTCAGGTCGGCGACCATCGTCTGGAAGTTCAGCAGCGCTTCGAGGCGACCCTGCGAGATTTCAGCCTGATACGGCGTGTACTGCGTATACCAGCCGGGGTTTTCGAGGATGTTGCGCTGAATCACCGGCGGAACGATCGTGCCGTAGTAACCCGTCCCGATGTACGATCGAAACACCTGATTCTTCTGCGCGATCGACCGAACTTCCACCAGCAGTTCGTGCTCGCCGCGGGCGGGACCGGAGGGGCCGGGCGGGCCGGAGGGGCCGAGGTCCAGCGGATGAGTCAGCCGAATCGACTGCGGCAGGGTCTGATCGATCAGTTCATCAAGCGACGAGCAGCCGATGGCGCGAAGCATTTCTTCGACGTCGGCGGGGCTGGGGCCGATGTGCCGGTGCGCGAACGTGTCGGAGGCGTCGAGCAGGGATGGGCCGTCGATCATGGTGCTTGACCGTGAGCTTGATGACGCGCTTGACTGAGCGCTTGCAGAGGCCGGTCGCTGCGAGCGCGAGGTTCGAGCGGCCTGCGGCGATGTCGCCGGGCGGCCGGCGGGGCCGGCCGACGCCTCTGCGGTCGGGGAAAACTCGGCGTTCATGTGGGTGGATGGGTTGAAGGCGGGTATCTTCGTGTGGCGTCGCCCGCGCGGCCGAACTGTGACCGGCGGCGAGCGCCCACTATATGCCTCGCCGGTGCACCGAGCAACGAACGCGGTTGCACGCGGTAGGATGCGGTGCGGCCCCTTCGGCCGCAGGGCCCGCGCGACGGGCGGCGCTATCATCGTCGAACTCATCCACGAGGAACCATCATGGCCATCAAGTCGCTTGACGTGCTTCGTCCGATTCGACTGCTTTCCGCCCTCACCCTCGGCGCCGCGGTCGCGCTGGCGCAACCGGCGCCGGCCGCCGACACGACGACCACCGCCACCGGCATGGAGATGCGCTCCATGCTCGAAGCCGTGGGCGAGAACGGCATCATCTGGTATCAGCATGTCCAGACGCTCGCCAACGAATACTTCGAAGGCCGCGTCAACGGCAGCGCCGGCACCGAGCGCGCCCGCGACTACCTCGAGTTCTACTTCAAGCTCTACGACCTCCAGCCGGCGTTCCCAACCGACGACAGTGGCGGGGCGTGGGTGAGCCATCGCCAGCCGTTCGAGTTCTCGCCCGGCAGGCAGATGACCGCGACGATCGAGAAAGCGCAGGCGAAGATCGGCGACGCGGCGCTCGTGAACGAAACCGACTTCGTCGTCCTGGGCAACAGCGGCACGGGCGACGTCGCCGCGCCCATCACCTTCGTCGGTTACGGCATCGAACAAGGCCCCGACGGCTACAGCAGTTTCGACGACGACACCGACCTCACCGGTCGCATCGCGCTGCTTCTGCGATATGAGCCGCTCAATAACGAAGGCCTCAGCCGCTGGGCCGATGAACGCTTCAGCGATCAGTCTTCCATCTCGCGAAAAATGCGGGCGCTTCGCGATCGCAACGCGGCAGGCATCATTCTGGTCAATCCGCCCGATTGCAAGGACGGCCGATCGGGGCTCGAATCGCTCGATCGAAGCCAGCAGTTCGGCCGATCGGTGCGCATTCCAGCGATCCAGGTGACGCCGGAGAAAGCCGGCGAACTCCTCGCCGCGGCCGATCCGCAGCATCGCGACCTGATGACGTGGCGCAAACTCGCAGACTACGGCGAAGTCACCACGGTTAACCTGAACGACAACGTGACGGTCTCGATCGGCGCGGCCGTCGAATGGTCGCGCGGCGGCACCGTGATCGCCGGCGAGAACGTCGGCGCTGTCCTCCCCGGTAAGGGCTCGCTCAAGGACGAATACCTCGTCATCGGCGGCCACTACGACCACAACGGATACGGCGACTTCACCTTCAGCAGCGATCGCCACGCGGGGCCGCTCTATCCCGGCGCCGACGACAACGCCTCCGGCACCGCCGGCGTGCTGGTGCTCGCGAAGATGCTCAGCGAGGCCTACGACCGCACCGATGACAACGCCAACCTCCGCAGCGTGCTGTTCATCTGCTTCGACGCCGAAGAACGCGGCCTGATCGGCTCGCGCCACTACTCCGACAATCCCACGCTCAAACCCGAGCAGATGATCGCACTGCTCAACATGGACATGATCGGCCGTGTGCAGAACAACCGGCTCGATGTCCTGGGCACGGGCACCGCGGAAGGCCTGCCGGGAATCCTCGATCCCCATTTCAAGGCCTGCGGCCTGGACGTGCATCAGGAAGAAGCCGGCAGCGGGCGCAGCGATGACGCCAACTTCGCGCGCCTCAATGTGCCGGCGATGCACTTCTTCACGGGCATGCACGCCGAATACACCACGCCCGCCGACAAGGCCTACACCGTCAATCCCGTCGGCGCAGCGCAGGTGCTCGACCTGATGTACGACGTCGCGATGGACCTCGTCGCGCGGCCGGAGAAGCTTGCGTTCAAGTCGCCCGCGCGCGGCGCGGGCGAGAACCGCCAGTACGCAGGCGTGCGCCTCGGCATCCGACCGGGAATGGGCGAGAACATCGAGCGCGGCGTCCTTGTCGAGACCGTTTCGGCCGATACCGCAGCGGAAGCCGCGGGGATGAAGGACGGCGACATCATCATCCGCTGGGGCGGCGACGACGTACTCGACATCGCCGCAATGATGGAAAAGCTCCAGAGCCACAAGCCCGGCGACAAGACGAAGATCGTCGTCTTGCGCGACGGCGCGGAAGTCGAGCTGGATGTGGAGTTCAAGGCGAGCGAAGAATGAACTGCTGAGGGTGGCAGCTTCAAGCCGAGTCTTCGGAGCTTGACCCTGAGGTTCGACGGAAGTGGTGGCGCCGAGTTGATTCTGCGTGCGCCGCGTGAACGCGCCTCACCGCAGCGGGGCGAGCCCGCTCGCGAAACGCGTCGGAGCATGCAAGTTCCGCGCATCAATACCCCCTCGCGAAACGCGACACGGGCGGCCCCTTTCGGAGCCGCCCGTGGTGGATGGGAACCGGTTGCGAGCGTGGACGTAAGCCGAATTCTGTTGCGTCAGCGAACTGACGCCGACGGTCATTCATCTGGGATCGCCGTTGCCGGCGACCTCGAGCGCGCCACCCGCCATTGCCCCGCGGACCACGGGGTCTCCGAAGCGAACTTCGGAGAACTGGCTGCTTGCGCTTGCACGCGGTGGGGTTTGCCCTGCCTCGATTGTCACCAATCGAGCGGTGCGCTCTTACCGCACCATTTCACCCTTACTGGGGGAGGCACTAGAAACTAGGCACTAGGCATTAGGAAGAACAGCCGGCGATCAACAGTGAGCACTCCGTCTTCCCTAGTGCCTGGTCACTAGTCCCTAGTGCCTGCCCCAGCGGTATATTTTCTGTGGCACTTTCCCTGGCTCTGCAACCGATTGAATCGAGCCGGTGGCCGTTAGCCACCACCGTGTCCTGTCGTGTTCGGACTTTCCTCCACGGGTTGCCCCTTCGGGAATCCCGCAGCGACCGTCTGTCCACGACGAATCATAGGCGCGCCCCCTCGCGTTTCGCGAGCGCGTCCGTTTCGCGAGCGGGCTTGCCCCGCTGCGGTTGGGCGTACATCGACTCAACCATCGCATAGCGTGAAACCTGCGCACAACCGCAGGGGGACAAGCCCCCTCGCGAAACGGTCGCAGCGACGATGCAACCGAAGGTACACTGTTCACATGATGGATCGTCCGCGACTGCTGGCATGGATGGACAGCTCGCACGCGCCGCTGCTTCATGGCGCGTTGGGAAACGGAAATCGATTCGACCTCATCGGCATCGGGGCGTCGCAGCGCGATGCGGCTCGATCGCTGTCCGCCAGATTCGACGTGCCGTGCTTCGACGATCTGCGCCAGGCCATCCTCCACGATGACGCCCAGGTGCTCTGGATCGTCGAGCCGCTGCAAATCGAGATCGAAGAGCGGCGGCTGATTCGCCAGCGCCGCGAGCATTCGGGCAGTGGCTTCCACTGCGTGACGTGCGAGCCCGTGCCGGGATTGGTCTCGGAGATTCAGCGCGATCCGGAGGAAGCCGAGACGACGAAGTTCGTGCCGCTGTTTCGCAGGTCGCCGGGATGGATCGCCGCGTCGCAGATGATCGAGCAGCTTGGCGCGGTGCGAAGCGTGAACGCTGAGTTTCGATCATCGCACGATCAGGGCACCTTGTTTGCGCGGCTGTTCGACGCAATGGACATCATCACGTTTCTCGCTGGCCGTGCGGACCTCATCAGCGCGCGATTTACAGGGAGGGGGGGGGGGGGCAACGGCGAAGGATCGGCGCCCGGTCGCCCGCCGGATGTCCTGCCCGGCATGTCGGGCACGCTCGGCTTCATCATCCACTGCGGCGAGCAGCGCATCGCCGGGGGCGGGGTCAGCAACAAAGCATTCGCGTGGTCGCGGCGGGTGACGATCATCGGCGAAAGCGGCTGCCTGCACGTCACCGATGCGGGCTACGAGTGGTCCGCCGCGAACGCTGCCGCGACGGATGAATCACGCGTATGCGACCAGCTCTCGCCCGGCGAACTGATGGCCGGGCACATCCTGCGAGTGGTCGAAGGCGTCGATGCTGCGGAAGAGCCGGCGGACGTCGCGGAATTGCTGTCCTGTTGCGAAGCAGCGCGGCTGAGCGCGCGGACGGGCCAGAGCGAATCGCCGGGCAGGATGCTGGAGATGTTGAGGGGGCCGTGAGGGAAGTGGTTGAAGGTCCGAAGGCAGCGGACGCAATGAGCGAACTTGGGGATCAGGCGCTGCACCTCTCTTGATGTCGATTTCGACCGCGGTTTGCATGATGCGACCATCGTCGGAATGCACCGGACTCCGAAGGATCTGTTCAAGACCCCGGGGGATGTTCACTGATCCCCGGAGGAGGTTATCTGGTCCCCAGTGGAAGTCGCGACTTCACATGGAGTTCAAGCGACCTCACATGGACTTCACGCGACCTCTCACAGGGAAATGGCGACCTCTCAAAGGGGGGTCGCGACCTCACATGGGGATCAAGCGACATCGCACAGGGACCAGTGAACCTCACCAGGGGACCAGGCAACTTCCCCCGATCATCTTGCAAGTTCCTTGGATGAACTTGCAAGATGAGGGTGCAGTTCTTGCGCATCGCACACCTGTGAGTGCGAGTGTCCAGGCCAAGCATGCATCCGATCGACCGCGTTTCTCACCCTGGACGCGACAACAGCGTCTCGCGCAGAGGCACGATGATGTTCGGCAGGACGCGTTCCTCTGCCAGGCGCTCGGTATGCCCCGCCAGGGTGCCGAAGACGGTCTTGAAGTCGTCCATCGTCTTCAAGGGGCCGTCTTGGCGCACGGTGAGATAGACGCTGATGGGTTCGCCGGGGGGCCCACCCCAGCCCCCCACGACGCCGGGACCGTCCGGGCCGAATGATGTGCCGGCGCCTGCTAAGCCGCAAGCGGCGGACAGGGGGCTGGGGGGGTCGGCGGCGCTGGTGTGCGTGCGAACCTCGACGAACGCCTTGAGGTTGCCCAGTTCGTTGAGGCGGATGCCGATGAAGGGCTGGACATCCATCAGCGCCTCGCGCGAGAAATCGACCAGCCCCGCCAGGTGCGAATCGGAGAGCAGCGCATCAAAAACCGCTTCGTTGCGATCGGTCTGGGCGATCAGGTCGAAGCCGAAGACGAGCTCGATGAACTCGACATCCAGCGGGCTGATCGAAAGATAGAACGGCGCGATCTCCAGCAGCAGGCGATGCAGCCGATACGCCTCTTCGAGCGAGCGGGGGTTGACCCAGCCGCTGCGGATGCTGGTTCGGCGCATGGCCATCCAGCAATAGTGGGCCTCGCCGTCGTCGGAGCTTTCCAGCGCCAGTTCATCGTCGAACCGGCGGATGCGGTCCATCATCGGCAGCTCGCGCCGCACGCGATCGCAAACGTCGAGGATGGTCTCGCGGCGATCGGGCAGGTCGAGCTTGAGCTCGATCTTCTGGTTGATGTAGAAATCGCTGCACAGCGCGCCGAGGGAGTCCGCGGCGGACTGGGATTCGGGCGGATCGGAGGTTGAGGGGGGGAAGGGAATAGAAGGTGTCGAAGGGGGTGCGTCATGCGTCATGGTGCGTCGCCGTCCGTGGTCGAAACAACAAGATCACGGACACGATCGCCGATCATCGCGGCGTGCGCTCACAACCGGAAGGTTGTTCAGAGAGGTGCCAAACATAAGAAAACCACGGAGTCACGCAGACACGGAGTTTTTCGGAAAGGTCTGGATCGCGTCGAACTCGCCGTCGGCGAAGTACCAGCGAGCCCCCGATCACTCGACACCCGTCCTGCGCCTCCGTGACTCCGTGGTCAACTCTTCGCGCGCTCGCGCAGCATCGGCTGCAATTTCCAGTACGTCAGCGAGCGCCAGAGCCATTCGAAGGGGCCGAAGCGAAAGAAGCGAAGCCAGATCGCGCTGAAAACCATCAGGCCGCAGTAGATGACGACGACGAGCGCAAGCTGTCGCGGCCGGGAAACGTCGCCGAAGAGGCCGAACCCGTACCAGTACATCATCGTGGTGGCGATGATGGTTTCGAGAAGGTAGTTGGACAGAGCCATGCGGCCGACGTTGGCGAAGGCGCGCGCCAGCCACGGGAGCCAGCCGCGGGAGCAGCCGTAGGCGACCGCGCCCACGTAGCCCAGGCACAGCGGAACACTGCCCAGTTCGTGCAATGGCGTCGTGATGACGAGCGACCAGTTCAGGGCATGATCGTTGACGACGATGACTGCAACCATCGCCACCTCGAGCGCGAACCCGACGGGCAGGCCGATCATCAAGAAGGTTCGCTGCAGGCGGAACTGCCGCGGACTGAAGAAGTCGAGCTTCATCAAGCCGCAGCCGATGAGAAACATCGCCAGCACGTGCCATCCGTAGCCGAAGATGGCGCTCGGAATCGTAATGAGGAAGCTAACGACGCGGAAGGCGAATGCGTTGAGGAACGGGCCGTGCTTATAGGCGTCCCGTTCAGCATCGGCCCATGCCTGGCTCATCACATCCCAGCCGGCGTCAGCCATCGGCCTTAGGGGAGCGGGCACGCTTTCATGCTCTTTGGCGACCCGGTCTTCGATCGGGGAATCGACGGAAGCTGCATCGACATCGGCGTCAGCGCCTGCCGGCGGCGATGCCTGCCCGGCTTCGTTCGTCGATGATGGCTCGACCGCGGCGCCTGTTTCAGCATTCGCGTTCGACTCATCGCCCATCAACTCGACCAGCGCGGCGTCGATCGAGGGCGACTTCGCAACCTCCGCGGACTCGGCCGTGCCGCCAACGACCTCGCCTTGTCTGCCGGCGGATTCATACGCGGGGCTGAACGCGATCTGCAGCGCTGCGAGCGCCGTTGTCACCACCGTCAGGCTGCCAAGAATGCACGCGGCGACGATGAACAGCGTTCGCGGTCGAAGCTCCGCGAACAGCAGCAGCCACAAGCCGATGCAGGCGTACACGAACAGGATGTCGCCGTACCACAGCAGCAGCGCGTGCATCAGGCCGAGGATCATCAGCACAATCATGCGGCGGACATAGCGCCATGCGAAGGGGACGCCCGCGGCTCGGGCGCGCAGAAGCTGCATCGCCATGCCGGCGCCGAAGAGAAGCGAAAACATGGAGATGAACTTGTACTCGCAGAAGAGCTTGATGAACGCCCACGCGATCTGCTCGGACAGCAGTTGTTCGCCGAGGT
>CAZLDF010000529.1:0-3727 GCA_964558095.1 uncultured Isosphaeraceae bacterium
CGATCGCCCGCGCCGAAGAAGTGCCGGCGGCCCTCCCAGCCGGGATCGTCGTCGCCAATCAGCTTCATGTACGCCTCGTGAACGAGCGCGGTCGCCTGAAGCGTATTGCCCGGCGGGGTCCGCGCCAGATACGCCTGCGCCAGCCGCCGCAGCTCGTCATAGACCAGGGGCAGAATCTCCTCGGCAGCGCCCGCTTCGCCTTGCCCTGCGGCCTGCAACAACGTTGTCAATGGCGTCGCGGATTGCCCCATCGGAATTCGCCTTCACAGCGCAGGACGGGTCCGGCCGCGAGGTCTCGGTCGATCGAGGTATCGCTCGATCGTTGCGTTGCGGGTTGATGATGAGCAGCCATCACACTAACCCGTCATCGCGGCCTACCCGACGGGCGGCATTGTACCGCGCCGCGGCTGGAACCCCGCGGAAATCGCGCGCGACCAACGATAGCGGCAATACCCTGTGAAGATCCGAACTACCCCCTGTTACAATCAACGGTTTGCCGTTGAAACTTGCTCCGGCGGGCTCTTGGAGGGACCGATGGACGAGCCACTCATCTTTCTCGGTTCGTCTGGCAAGCAGGAGAAGTTGCTCCAAGCGCTGACGCGCGACCTCGGCGATGTCGCGCGGGTGGGGCCCTGGACGACATCCTTCAATCCAGGAACCTCGATGCTGGAACGCCTTCTCGAACTCACTCGGGAAGTCGACGTCGCGGCCTTCGACTTTGCTCAGGACGACTGGACCACGAGCACCGCGGCCGTTTCCGCGCAACCGAGACCGGGGCAAGCGTCGCCGCGCGACAACGTCGTGTTCAAAGCCGGTCTCTTCGGCAGCGTGCTGGGCATGCGCCGCACGTTCATCCTTCACGACAAGGGGGCGAAACTCCCCAGCGATCTCCTCGGCCTCACCTGCGTGCGCTATGAGGGGGGGACGGTGAGATGACCGCGGCCGAGACAAGAACGATCAACCAGAAACTCAAGAAGGCGATCGACAGTGAAAGCCGCCTGAAGCGCATCGAAGGCTCGTGGTGGCAGTTCTCGCTGACGGCGCGCACTGAGAAGGAGCCCTCGGCTCTAAGTTTGCTGAAGATCTCGCGCGGTCGCGGCGGGCGTCGGGGGGCGCTGGAAGTGAACGGCCGCGCGCGATGATCAGAAGCGCGCCGTACTCATCGCCGAGCGATTGACGCAGTGGAAGTCCGTCAGGAGCGCTTGATCCGGCCCCTCCGGAATGTGAACTGTGCAAATGACATTCACAGATGCGACTCTTTCGAGATAGGAGATTTGAGATGAAAGTGCGGATGGAACACTGGAAGGTCGCCCCGGGTGGCTTCAGAGCGATGTCGTCACTCGAAACCTACCTTCGCGACTGCGGCATTGACAAGTCTCTCCTGCACATGATCAAACTGCGCGCTTCACAGATCAACGGCTGCGCGTACTGCATCGACATGCACTGGAAGGACGCGCGAGCCGCCGGCGAAAGCGAGCAGCGCCTTTACGGCCTCGACGCCTGGCGCGAAGCCCCGTACTACACCGACCGCGAGCGCGCAGCCCTGCAATGGACCGAGGCGCTGACGAACATCACACACGGCCACGCCCCCGACGCCGTGTACGAGACTGCTCGCGCGCACTTCTCCGAGAAGGAGATCGTTGACCTCACCTGGGCCGTCGCCGCCATCAACGCATGGAACCGCGTCGCCATCGCCTTTCGTTCGGAGGCCGGCGGGCACAAGCCGGGCGCACACGGGTGAGTGGCATGATGTCCATCTACTGTTCCCGCCCCGTATTGCACCGCCAAACAGGAGACGAGTCATGAAGAACAATCAGCCGCAGCTCAGTTCGACTTTGCACAGCCTGCAGTCCCTGGCACTTCGGATTCAAATGCAGATAGGTGGTCGTGCGGAGAAATCGCTACGACCGATCGTCGCGCTTCTCAAGAATCCGCCTTTCGAGCTCATCGACAAGAGAGAGATGTGCGGGCACATCGAATGTCAGACCGCGCTTCGCGAATCGCTCACCGGCCATTTTGATCGCGCTTCGAAGCGACTCGAAAATGAACCCTGCAGCCTCCATGGACTCCAGAACTTCCTCAGGAACGGCAGTTTCGATTTGCAGAATCTCCTCTTTTCTTGAGAAGACTCCCACCCGCTGCCCCGAGAACTGCGGACTTGTTATGTCTCCCGGCAGCTCAAATAGCAGATTGAGCAATGGCCTCTCCGCGACTATCCCTACTGCAAGCTCATCAATGAGGAGCAGGAGATCGCGCGTAATCAATCCGAATTCGCAGTTGCCCTTGTGAACGCCGCCAACGATCTCTCCAATCGAAAGACTCATCAAGCATTTCCTTCATCCACCTTGGGAATACAAAGCGAGTCCACCCCTCGTGGGTACACAGATCAGCCGTGTACTCTACCGGCCGTGGTTGAAGATCGAGTATTTCATGTCGAGAACCTTGCACAAACCAGTTAATTCTGCCTGTCCCGAGGTTCTCGCTCAACCTCCCCGATACAGCCCAAATGAGCTTGGGCATCGAAATCCAACCCACTCTTCTTGAACTTGCTTTCAGCCAAGTTCACAGCCGCTCGAAGCGATCTCAATACAAACTGAGAATGATCGCTCGACAGCAATACGTCATTGGGGACTGCCGTCTCAACGTTCAGAATCTTTACCTTTGTTGAGAACGGACCAAACCGCTGTCCAGAGTATTCTAGATCACCAAGATCGCCAGGAAGATCAAAGACAATGTTGAGAATCGGGTACTTGTGCACACGCCTAGCACGCTGTATCTCTTCAATCGCGCGGATTAGCTGCTGAGCGGTCACAAAGAACTCGTGGCCGCCCTTATGGGTGCCTCGGTGAATGAAACCCATCGACAGACTCATAAGTTAAGCATATCTCTCAGCCACCTTCGGAACACAAAACGCGCCCATCGTTCGCGGTTCAACTCACCCGCCATATGCCTTACAAGCCAATTCTCTAGTACTAGCATATCGCGTCGAGTGCCCTTCGTGAGCCAAAGCATTCGTCTTCCCACAAGCTCCGACACAAGATATCGCATTCTTGGGCGAGAGGTAATGCCCCATTTCAAGAACACGCCACCATTTGTATATAATGCATAAAGGTGAGTAACAGCCGGACTAAGAGCGGAGTTTCCATGAACCCCCGTTTGCGCGATGATTGAACCTCGATTTAACGCGCCTCCAGCGGCTCCAGCGCCACTCGGACCGATTCCAATGCCGCTGCGGAACGCGGCGGCTGACCTGATCGCACCGACACCTTGGGCAAGCCCAAGTGCAGTCCCAAAGATCTTGCCGGCACCATACGCGCCGCTTCCATGATCGACGACGTCGTTGATCCCCGCCGCCTCGCGAAACGCGTTCGTCAAGCCGAACGAAATCGTGTCCGCGGTCCCCGCGGAGAAATCGATCGACCAATCAAGAAGGCCCGTCCACCGGCGCGTGTTGTCAGGATTCCACCCGAACGTCAGCCCCGGCCCGATGTCCGCGATCGCCAGGCCGTAGTGCCAGTACGCGTTCGGATCGCTGATCAGCCCAAGCGGGATCTCCACCGTCCCGGCGGTGTAGCCTCCGCCCCCCCCTCCGCCGCCGCCGCCGCCCCCCCCTCCACTCGGGCCGCCGCCGCCGCCAAACCCCCCTGGCAGCGGCGACGTCGCGCCGCCGCCCGCCATGAACAGCGGCGGCGCGCCTTCGAGCAGTCCGAAGGGATCGACCGCGCCG
>CAZLDF010000530.1:0-5365 GCA_964558095.1 uncultured Isosphaeraceae bacterium
GCTGCTGGGCAAGGCGCACACGGTGATGGCGGAGGGGGGGGTCGCCGCGGCGCTCGCCAACGTCGATGACCGCGACAACTGGAAAGTCCACTTCTCCGACACCATGCGCGGCGGGCAATACCTCAACAACTGGCGCATGGCGGAACTGCACGCCAAAGAAGCCCCCGACCGCGTGAGGGAGCTCGAAGCCTGGGGCGCGCTGTTCGATCGCACGAAAGACGGCAGAATCCTCCAGCGCAACTTCGGCGGGCACAAGTATCCCCGGTTGGCGCACGTCGGCGATCGCACCGGACTCGAAATGATCCGCACGCTGCAGGACCACGGCATCCACCAGGGAATCAACGTGCACATGGAATGCACCGTTGTTCGGCTGCTGAAAGACGGCGATCGCGTAGTGGGGGGGTTCGGCTATGAGCGCGAACGCGGGCGATTCATGGTGTTTCGCGCGAAAGCCGTCGTGCTGGCGACGGGCGGCATCGGGCGCGCGTTCAAGATCACCAGCAACAGTTGGGAATACACCGGCGACGGGCACGCGCTGGCCTATGACGCCGGCGCGGACCTCATGGACATGGAGTTCGTGCAGTTTCACCCGACCGGAATGGTCTGGCCCCCGAGCGTGCGCGGCATTCTGGTCACCGAAGGCGTCCGCGGCGAGGGGGGGGTGCTGCGCAACTCCGAAGGCCGGCGATTCATGTTCGATGACATCCCCGACCTCTACAAGAACCAGACCGCGAAGGACGAAGAGGAAGGCTGGCGATACGTGCTGGGGGACAAGAGCGCCAATCGCCCGCCGGAGTTGCTCACGCGCGATCACGTGGCGCGGTGCATCATGCGCGAAGTGCGCGCGGGGCGCGGCAGCCCGCACGGCGGCGTGTATCTCGACATCGCGTGGATCAAAGAGAAACTGGGCGGCAAGGCGGCGGAGCACATCAAGAAGAAGCTGCCGAGCATGTATCACCAGTTCATGCAATTGGCGGGCGTCGATATCACGAAGGAGCCGATGGAAGTCGGCCCGACGACGCATTACGTGATGGGGGGGGTGCGCGTCGATGGCGACACGCAAATGTCAACCGTGCCGGGGCTGTTCGCTGCGGGCGAGTGCGCTGCCGGTCTTCACGGCGCGAACCGGCTGGGCGGGAATTCGCTGAGCGACCTGCTGGTGTTCGGCCAGCGCGCGGGGCAATACGCCGCGACATTCGCGTCGGATCAGAGCGCCGGCACGCTCGACGAGTCGCAAATCGAAGTCGCCGCGAAGTGGGCGGAGGCGCCCTTCGATCGGGCGGCGAAGGGAGGCGGCGCGAATCCGTACGCAGTGCAACACGACTTGCAGGACATGATGCAGGACCTCGTCGGCATCGTGCGCACGGAATCGGAAATGGTGAAGGCGCTCGAAGGCATCGAGAACCTGCGCAAGCGGGCTGCGATCGTCGCTGCTGAAGGCAATCGCGAATACAACAACGGCTGGCACACGTGCCTTGACCTGGCGAACCTGCTGACGATTTCGGAAGCGATCGCGCGATCGGGAATCGATCGCAAAGAGAGCCGCGGCGCGCACTTCCGCGAAGACTATCCGTCGAAGGACGAGGCGCACGCGAGGCACAACACGGTGTTGCGCAAGGCGCCGGACGGCTCGATGAAGCTTGTGCGCGAACACTTGCCGCGGATTCGTGAGGATTTGCAGCAGATCATTGTGGAGATGAAGTGAACGCAGGACGCGCCTGGCAAATCAGTGGCACAGGCGTCTCGCCTGTGATCGATTCTTCGGCCTCGATGGCCGAAGAATCGATACGGAACGGCAAGGGGCCTCATTGCGCGAGGCGCCTCCAGTGGAGGACTGAACGACCATGCCCGCGAAGATCACCGCCATTCGACCGATGCTTGCCGTGACCGACCTGCAGAGGACGATCGCGTTCTACCGAGACAAGCTCGGCTTTCGCTGCACGGCGACGTTCGGCGAACCGGGAGGGCCGCCGGTGTGGTGCATGCTGGAGCGCGATGGGCAGGAAATCATGTTCAACGCCCCGCCGCGCGAGGAGGTCGTGCGCGATGTGCCGCGGAAGTCGAAGGACTATCAAATTTTCTACAGCAATGTCGATGACGTTGCCGCCATGCATCGCGAACTCAAGGCGAAGGGATTGCCTGTGACCGAGCTGCGCGTGACGGTCTATGGCATGAAGGAGTTCGAGGTGCGCGATCCCGACGATTACTGGCTGTGGTTCGGGCAGGAAACCGATGAGCCAGCTACTGTGGAGTTGTAGCACCGTTGAAGTCCATAGACGTCGTTGCCGTACCCCATCGCATCTTCGGCCGTTGAGGCCGAAGATGCGATCACTCGCCGCGGCGAGTGCCACTGAATGAGCGGCGAGACGCCTGTGCCACTGGATCGGCGGCGAAACGCCTGTGCCACTGTTGTGCTGCGGAGTGGAAAACCATGCCTGAAGTCACATTTCGAATCTGGCGCGGCAATGACAAGGGGGGGGCATTGCGCGACTACAAGACCAACATCACCGAAGGCATGGTCGTGCTCGACGCCGTGCACCAGATTCAGGCCGAGTCCGCGCAGGACCTCGCCTGCCGGTGGAACTGCAAGGCGGGCAAGTGCGGCTCGTGCTCGGCGGAGATCAACGGCAAGCCCAAGCTCATGTGCATGACGCGCATGGACGCTCTGCCCGATGGCGAGCCCGTCACGATTGAACCGCTCTACGCGTTCCCGCGACTGAAGGACCTCGTGTGCGACGTGTCGTGGAACTTCGAAGTCAAGAAGCGCATCAAGCCCTTCAAACCCCGCAAGCCCGACAACCCGGACGGCACGTGGACGATGGACCAGCAGGACGTCGATCGCGTGCAGGAGTTCCGCAAGTGCATCGAGTGCTTCCTGTGCCAGGACGTCTGCCACGTGTTGCGCGATCACCACAAGCACGCGGAATTCAGCGGGCCGCGCTATTACGTGTACATCGCGGCCCTGGAAATGCACCCGCTCGACGTCGAGAATCGCGTCGAGGACATCAAGCGCCGCGACGGCATCGGCTATTGCAACATCACCAAGTGCTGCACCAAGGTCTGCCCCGAGCACATCACCATCACCGACAACGCGATCATCCCGCTGAAGGAGCGCATCGCGGACGAGTTCTACGATCCGGTGCGAAGGTTGTTTCGCGTGTTTAGGCCGGGAAACAGGTGACAGGAAATAGGAAACAGGAGACAGGAGACAGGAGACGAACAACGTAAGTGGATGGCTGTATGGGCGCGCGGGACGTTACGGAACTCATCGTTTATCAGAAGGCCTATGAGCTGGCGATGAGCATTTTTGAATTGAGTAGGCGCTTCCCGAGCGAGGAGCGCTTCGCTCTCACGGGCCAGATCCGACGCTCGTCTCGATCAGTATGCCTTAACCTGCGCGAAGCCTGGGCGAGGCGACGATATCCATCGCACTTTATCTCCAAGCTCAGTGACTGCGATGGTGAGATCAACGAAACTGCGACAAGCTTGGATTTTGCGAGAGATTGCCAATACATCTCCAACGAGGAGCATGCCCACTTGCACAACGTGTGCGGGGAGATCGGCCGAATGCTCGGCACAATGATTCGGATGCCCAGTCGCTTTGGAGTGTTGGCGCCGAGCGATATTCCCAGCCCAAGACCGTGAACAATCCACCGCAGCTTGTCCCCTGTCTCCTGTCTCCTGTCTCCTGTCTCCGTCTATAATCCGCCACGGCGGGCGACCGCAACACCCCCAACCCCGCCCGCCGGGTGCAGTCGTGACCACAGGAACACAATCGCCGAATCGTCCGCACGCCGAACCCAAGTCTCTTCCCGCCGTCGCCATTCGTTTCGTCGGCGACAGCGGCGACGGGATGCAACTCACCGGCGGGCAGTTCACCAACACCGCAGCGCTCTTCGGCAACGACATCGCCACCTTTCCCGACTTCCCCGCCGAAATCCGCGCGCCGCGCGGGACCACCTTCGGCGTGTCGGGATTTCAAGTGCAGTTCGCCAGCACCGAAATCTACACGCCCGGCGACGTCGTCAACGCGCTCGTCGCCATGAACCCCGCAGGCTTCAAGACCAACATCGACGACGTCGAGCCCGGCGGAATCGTCATCGTCAACGAGGACGAATTCAACAAAGTCAACTTCAAGAAGTGCGGCTACCCGGAAGACTACAACCCGCTCGCGGATGAACAGCTTCAGAGCCGCTATCAGATCTTCAAGGTGCCCATGAGCCGCCTGACGCGCGAATCGCTCGCGGAAACCGGCATGGGCGCCAAGGACATCGACCGCTGCAGAAACATGTACGCGCTCGGCATCGTCTATTGGCTCTACGACCGGCCGATCGACGCGACCGTGGCGTATCTCGAACAGGAGTTCACGAAAGGCAAGAACAAGCCGCAGCTCGCCGAGATCAACGTCCGCGCGCTCAAGGCCGGCTACTTCTTCGGCGAAACCGCCGAACTCTTCCCCGCGCGATATCACGTCGCGCCCGCGACAATCGAGCCGGGCACCTATCGCAAGATCAGCGGCAACGAAGCCGCGGCGCTCGGCTTCATCGCAGCGGCGCACAAGGCGGGCAAGCCCCTGACCTATGCGAGCTATCCGATCACGCCCGCATCCGACATCATCCACATGCTGTCGATGATGAAGCACCACAACGTCAAGACGTTCCAGGCAGAGGACGAAATCAGCGCTGTGTGCGCCGCGATCGGCGCTTCCTATGCGGGCGACCTCGCGCTGACGGGTTCTTCCGGCCCCGGCCTGGCGCTCAAGGCCGAGGGCGTGGGTCTGGCGGTGATGCTCGAACTGCCATTGGTGGTGATTGACGTGCAGCGCGCCGGCCCCGCGACGGGCATGCCGACGAAGACCGAGCAGGCGGATTTGCTCCAGGCGATGTTCGGCCGGCCGAGCGAGTCGCCGGTGATCATCGTCGCGCCTCAGTCGCCGAGTGATTGTTTCATCATGGCCATTGAAGCGTTTAGACTCGCTGTGCACTGCATGTGCCCGGTGATTTATCTCTCCGATGGCTATATCGCCAACGGCGCCGAGCCGTGGAAGCTGCCCGATCTCGATGCGATTCCGCCGATCGAGGTGAAGCATCCGACGGAAACGAATAATCCGGGCGTGGGGGGGGCGGAAGGGGGGGCGTTCCTCCCTTACAAGCGCGACCCGCAGTCGCTGGCGCGTGCCTGGGCGATCCCCGGCACGCCCGGCCTGGAGCACCGCGTCGGCGGGCTCGAAAAGCAGGACGTCACCGGCAATGTGTCCTACGACCCGGCCAATCACGACCACATGGTCCGCACGCGCGCCGCGAAGGTCGCCAAAGCCGTCGAGCTCATCCCGGACATGACGGTACGTGGGGGGGGCGGGCCGGAG
>CAZLDF010000531.1:0-2863 GCA_964558095.1 uncultured Isosphaeraceae bacterium
CGGCCGTCGTCGCCGCAATCGAACTGCGTCGGGACGAGACACAGAAACTTCAGTTGCGATTGGGACGTGTTGACGAACTGGTGGACGGCATTCGGCGGCACGAAAAGCACGTCGCCGGCCTTGATGTCCCGGTGCGAGCCATCGCATTCGACGCGTCCGGCGCCCTCGACGATGAAAACCTCGTGCTCGTAGTTGTGGCTGTGGTGCGGCGTGTTGCCGCTCGGCTCGACCGTGAAGTGCCGCATGGCGAAGTTCGGCGCGCCGTCGTCGCGGCCGACCAACATCCGCATGGTCACGCCCGTCACGCCGTCCATCTGAACGGGCTTGCCGGGGATTTCCTCAGCGCGGCGAATGAGCATGCGTCCTCCTGAGGCGCAGTATAGGAGCGAAGCGGTCGGGAGTCAGGAGACAGGAGACAGGAGACAGGAGACGGACGAGGCCGGACCTGAGTCCGCGAAGGTCCGGGTGATTCCGTCGCCCTACGTGCGGATCGGTCCGAACAGCCGCGAGCTCTTCGACTTTTCCACTCCAATCGCTCACACTGCGCCGATGGCGTCAGATGAGAAGCCAACCGAACCGTCGCCGACGATCCACGCCTTCGCGCTCGGCGACTTCCAAACCAACTGCTTCGTCGTCACGACGCCAGGCTCGAAGAAGTGTTGGATCGTCGATTGCGGCTACTCGCCGCAGCCGCTGCTGCGATTCGTGAGGGACCGCGAGCTCGAAGCGCAGGCGATCCTGCTCACGCATTGTCACGCCGATCACATCGCGGGTCTGGATCAGGCGCTCAATCAAGTCGGCCGCGTGCCGATCTACGTTCACGAAGCCGAGAAAGACTGGTGCGCCGATCCCATGCTCAATCTGTCCGCGGCGTATGGAATGCCGGTCTCGGTGACTTCGCCCGACAAACTTTTGTCCGGCGGCGAAACGCTCAGCCTCAATGACGCGCACTGGCGCGTCATTCACACGCCCGGCCACAGCCCCGGCGGCGTGTGCTATGTGCACGAATCGTCGAATCAGGCGATCGTCGGCGACGCGATCTTCGCCGGCTCGATCGGTCGCATGGACTTGCCCGGCTCCAATCCACGCGATCTTCGCCGATCGGTCCTCCAGACGATCATGTCGTGGTCCGACGACATGGCGATCCATCCCGGTCACGGCCCGGTGACGACCATCGGTCGCGAACGCCGGACCAATCCGTATGTGATGCAAGGATTCTGATTCGGCGCGGCATGATCGCCCATGACATACACTGCTCTCAAATGCAGCGTCTGATCGCGATTCTGATGCTGGTGATTCTGGCGGCGACGTTCGTCTCGCTGCTTTCGCAGGACGGGCACGAGCCGCCCGAGCACGAAGCGGAAGCCGACGGCGGGGCCGCGGCAGCGCCGCCGCCGGTCCGCGCGATGTCGTTCAACATCCGCTACGGCGCGGCGGACGACGGCGAAAACGATTGGTCGCGCCGTCGCGGCATGGTCTTCGACCTCATCATCAATCACAAACCGGACGTCGTCGGCATGCAGGAGGCCCTGGCGTTTCAGCTTGACGAGTTGATGGCCGCCCTTCCGGAACATTCATTCGTCGGCGTAGGGCGCGACGACGGCGAGCGAGCCGGCGAGTATTCGCCCATCCTCTATCGCCACGAGCGGTTCGACGTGCTCGATCACAACACCTTCTGGTTCTCCGACACGCCGCAACGACCGGGGTCGCGGACCTGGGGCAACACCATTCCGCGAATCTGCACGTGGGCGCGGCTGCGCGACCGCGACACCGGCGAGGCGTTCTATGTCTTCAACGTGCATCTGGATCACGCTTCGCAGTATTCGCGCGAACGAAGCGCCATGCTGCTTCGCCGGCGCATCGACGACCGCGAGCACATCGCCGAGCCGGTCATCGTCACCGGCGATTTCAACGACGGCGAACGCTCGCGAACGATCGCGACCATGCTCGCCGACACGATGGAATCCGGCGGGCCGTTCCTGCGCGATTCGCTGCGCGACAGCTTTCGCGTCGCGCACCCCGATGAAGACGAGGTCGGCACGTTTCACGCTTTCGCGGGCACAACGACCAGCGAGAAGATCGACTTCGTCTTCGTCAGCGACGAATGGCAAGTGGTCGAGGCCGCGATCGTGCGCGACAACATCGAGGGTCGCTATCCGTCCGATCACTTTCCGGTCGCGGCGACGGTGACCACGCGCTCGCTCGACCCTGACATCGAGCGCTAAGCAATCGCACAGTCGTGGAGATCGCGGAGAGGGATCACAGGATTCGTCGCGGCGCTCAATAACCAGGCGTGAACCTGCAGGTCTCCGAACTTGACGCAGGCTTGTGACAACTCTTCGCCCGCAGGGCGCACGAACGTTGCCAGGGGCGCAGCGGTCGCCGCGGCGACCCCCTGGAGAGCGAAGTACTCGCTTTTCGCTCTTCTTCTTCCCGCCCGGAGGGCGCACGAACTTCACGTCCGCCCTCCGGGCGGAGACATCTTAAAGAACAGAAAGCTACCGGCATCCAGGGGCTTGCTCGAAAAGCCTCTCGGCGCCACTGGCAACGTTCGTTCGCCCTGCGGGCGAGGCGGCAACGCGCGTTGACTTCTGACCTCTGACCTCTGACCTCTGACCTCTGACTTCTGACCTCTGTTCAGTCATACGCCTGCGGCACGCGCGTGCGGATGATCCACTCGTCCACCCGCCGCTCGAGCACGGGCAGCGGCACCGCGCCCGCCAGCAGAATGACATCGTGAAACTCGCGCAGGTCGAAGCGATTGCCAAGTTCGCGCTGCGCCTTGATGCGCAGTGAACGGATGCGAATCTCGCCGATCTTGTAGCCCGTCGCCTGGCCCGGCCAGGCGATGTAGCGATCGACT
>CAZLDF010000532.1:0-3687 GCA_964558095.1 uncultured Isosphaeraceae bacterium
GGCGAGCAGCGTCTTGCCGCAGCCCGGCGGCCCGGTGAGCAGGACGCCGCGCGGGATGCTCCCGCCCAAGCGCTGGAACTTCTTGGGGTTCTTGAGGAATTCGACGAGTTCGCCGACTTCTTCCTTGGCTTCATCGACGCCCGCGACGTCGGCGAATCGCACATCCACGGTGTCCTTGGAGCTGATGCGGTGGCGCGACTTGCCGAAGCTGCCCAGCATTCCGCCCGGGCCCGCGCCGGCCGATCGCATCGACCGCGCGATGAAGTACCAGATGATGAGGACGATCAGAACGATCGGGCCGAAGGAAATCAGAAACTGAATCCAGATGCTCGTACCCGTCTTCACCTTGAACGGCACCGCGATCGGCTCCGAGACGGTCTTGACCGTCCCGTCCGCGAGCCGGTCCTGGCGGTCTCGCGTGAGCGACTTCAACTCATTGAGATACCAGTCGCGATTGAGCGGATCGATGCGAACCCAGACCGGACCCTGCTTGAACGCTGCCCCCATTGCGCCCTCTTCCGCGACGGCGCGAATCTTGTCATCCTCGATCAGCAGCGGCGAGTCCTGCGGGTTCAGCACCAGCTTGTCCTGGGTGATGAGTTCCTTGAACTCGCCCCACGTGGGGATCTCGGTGCCCGAGCGGCTGTTGTTGAGCACGACGAACAGCATGATGAGCAGCGCGAGAATGACCACCCAGCTCATCAGGCCGCGGCTGAGCTTGACGGGCGGTGGCGTCTGCGGCCCCCCCCCTCCCGACTTGCCGCCGCCTTCGCCGCGCTGAGTGTCCTGATCCTCGGCGGGGTCGTCGTGTTGCAGCTTGTTGTTGTTGGGTTTGTGTTTCATCGAGGCGGACGAAGCGGGGCGTTCGGGGGCCCGGAAGGAAATCCGAGGGGCCAGGCCCCGGGAAGCGCCGAGGGGATGTGCCATTGGCCGGTACGTGCCCGGCCGCCGGCCGGTTCACCACGGGGCCTGCAGCTCGGCGACGAGGTCGCGCGCCAGTTGTTGCACGACGGCGAACTGGCCCACCTGGATCGGCTCATTCGTCGGGCTGGATGGCACAAACAGCCCCTGGCCCGTGAACGCCTCTCGCCGCATAAGCGTATGGCCCGTCCGCAGGTCTTTCCACTCGAATTCGATCGTCACGCCATAGAGCGCCTCTTCAGTCAATCCCGTCGTGCGGCTCTTGGACAGCGGATCGAGTCGCACCTGCACCACGCGTCCGAGAAGAACCGTGTCGGCGCGCGACTCCGGGACGATCGTCAGCGGCGTTCGCAGCTCGATTTCCTTGATGACCGCGTCGGTCAGCTCGAACCCCACGCCGCGCTCGAACGTCGAATTCTCGAAGATCGGGACGGCGATGGTGCGGACGTCCTCGCGATACAGCGAATTCGCGCTCCAACCCTGTTCGGGATTCGAAGCGCAGCTCGCGACGCCCAGCGTGATGCCCGCCGCCGCGAACCCCGCGAGCAGGCCGATCGCACGATGAAGCAACCGCGTCATTGCGAAGACTTCTCCGCGTGGCCGGGGCGCCGGCTTTGCGTCACCCCGGAAGCACGTGCGGCGCTGAGCGGATTGACTGCATCGGCGCCCCAGTCGCCGCCGTCGTTGTCGCCACGGTCAAAGAGTGAGTCGGGATACGCGCCGCTGATTCGCGCTTCTTCGCGCAGGTACGGCGAAAGCCGGGGAATGATCGCCGGCAGTTGTTCGAGCGCTTTCCCGGCGGCGACCGATCGCGGGTATCGCAGGACGAGCCGGCGCATGGTGTATTCCGCCGAGATCACGTCGCCGGTGCGCAGGTACCAGTTGGCGGTGGTGAGCAGCTTCAACGCGTCGGATTCGTCGATCCCGGCCAGCAGCGCATCCGCGCCGATCTGCTGCGCTTGCAGCGGCTGATTGACGCGAAGCCGCCGCAGCGCATCGCGCGCTTCGTACAGGCCCGCGGGATCGAACTGCGGCCCCTTGAACGACGCCATATGGGCGAAGATCAGGCGCTGGCGCGCTTCGCCGGCGTGCTCGGACTGCGGATAGAGCTTGAGGAAGATGTCGTACATCTCGACCGCCATTGCCATGCGGCGCTTGGCGAAATAGAAGTCCGCCAGCGCGATCCCGGCTTCCTCGGCGATCTCGCTGCCCGGCAAGCGCTCCTGAATTCGCACGAGCAGTTCCTCGGCTTCATCCGAGGCATCCACGATCCGCATGCCCCAGAACTTGCGCTTGATGCCGGTGGCGAACAGCTTGGCGATCTCGAGCTCGCGCTGCAGCGCCGTTACGAAGACATCCGACGAGGGGTAGGATCGAACGAGCAGTTCGTAATCGAAGAGCGCGAGGTAATGTTCCCGCCGCGCGTGCTTGCAGTCACCGCGAAGCAGCAGCGCTTCGGGCGTCAGCGGGTCGTCCTTGTGCCGCTCCATCCACGCTGTCGCGAGCGTCTCGGCGCGATCGTAGGAACCTTCCGCGTAGGCCCGGCGAACCAGCTCGAGCTCGCCGGCGGGCGATTGCTCGTTCACGGCGGGAAGCGGCGCCCATTGATCGTCCTCGGCGAGCCTGAAGCGATCCTGAGCGGCTGCGGGCGACGCGGCGACGAGGCACCCGGCCAGCGCCGCCGCCGCGCTGAGCATGCCTATTGCGTGGAAGGCCGTTCGCATCGCGGGCCATACTACGGCTGGAAGCCCGGCCGCACAACGGATATGGTGAACCACAAGCGTTTTCCATCTCCCTCGCCAGGCGATTCTTCTGGAGGCCCCAGGCACATGCCAGGCAGATTCTTCCGCGTCATCGCAGCGTTTTTCGCATTCACCTGCCTGTGCGTCGCGGCTCACGCCGTGCGCCAGGACGTCGATGCTCGCTGGAGCGAGGGTGCCCGAGCGGTCCTCCAGGCGGTGCCCGACGACATTTCGCGCGAGACCTATCGCGAACTGCGCGAGACGTGGCTGGCGACGATCCGGCCCGCGCTCGTCGAGCTGATGGGTGAAGGCGGCCGGACGCGAGCGACCGTGGTGGTTCGTTCGCCGGAGAACCAGCCGCGCGTGCTCGTGTTTTCCGCCAACGGGACAAGCCGCGATCGGGTGACGGCGCCGGCGTTCGAGACGGAACCGTCGCGGAATCTTCCACGGATCGAGGTCGCGATTCACGTGTTTCATTCGTCGCCGGATGCGCTGCTGCGCGAATACCCGCTGCTGGCTCCGCAGGCGGAGCTTCCGCCGCACCATCGCCGCGTCGAGTTCGCCGGCCATCCCTCGGTGCAGTACGAGCGCCCCGACGGCCAGATGACGATGCTGCAGTGGCTTGCCGGCGACCGCGTGTTCGTCGTCGAAGCGCGCGGCGACAAGAGCGGCGACGAAACGACGGCATACGCGACGCGGCTTCACGAAGCGACGTCGTCGCGCGGCGGGTACGTATTCCCCGCAGAACTCAAGATCGATCCCATCGTGCCGGACCCCGCCACGAAATCGCCTCCGCCTCCCGCTGCGCGGGCCGCCGCGGGGGGGGCGAGCGTCCGCCCCGGCGCGGGCCAGGCCACCGACGAACTGGTCTGGGTTCGCATGGGCACCTCGATGGGCGAGATCGTGCTGGCGCTCAACCAGACCCGAGCGCCCATTTCCGTCGAGAACTTTCTCTCCTACGTCGATGCAGGCTATTACGAAGGCACGACCTTTCATCGCGTCATCGAGAACTTCATGATCCAGG
>CAZLDF010000533.1:0-4698 GCA_964558095.1 uncultured Isosphaeraceae bacterium
ATCACGCGGTCGGCGAGCGCCGGAATCGATCCGATGGAGAAGTGCCTGACTTCTGTGTAGATGAGCTTCTCGTAGATCTCGTCGGAGATGATGGTGACGTGTTCGTGCGGAATGAGGACGTCCGCGAGCGCGCGGAGTTCACCGGGCGAATACATCGTGCCGCAGGGGTTCGACGGACTGTTGAGGATGAGCACGGCTGTGCCCGGCGTGATCGCCTTCGCCAACTGGTCCGGCGTGATCTTGAAGTCGTTGTCGATCGAGCCGGGGACTTCGATGACGCGCCCGCCGGCGAGCTGGGACATCGGCGCGTAACTGACCCATGCGGGCGTGGGGAGGAGCACTTCCTGCGGTTGTCCCGCTTCGCCACGGGCAAGCCCGTCAGAGCCCGAGCTAGTCCGTGCCTCCCCCCCCTCTCTCGGTGGATCGAGTAGGCACTGTAGCGCGAGGTAGATGGAGTGCTTCGCGCCCGCGCTGATGCAGATGTCGTCGGCGTGGCAGTCGATGCCGTTCTCGTCGCGCAGCTTCGCCGCGATGACGCTGCGCACATCGACCGGGCCGGGCACGGGCTTGTAGTGCGTCTGGCCGGCGTGCAGCGCGTCGATCGCGGCCTGGCGGATGTTCGCGGGCGTCGTGAAGTCCGGTTCGCCCACGCCGAAGTCGATCACGTCCACGCCCTGCACCGTCAGTTCCGCCACGCGATTGCTCACCGCGAGCGTGGCGGAAGGCTTGAGCGATTGAACGCGTTGAGACAGTCGCGGCGGCATGGCGTGAGGATACCGCGCTGTTGACTGGGTGAACAACGCACGCCCTGGCTCGAGTGATTCAACGCGGAGGTCGCGGCGAACGCGGAGGGCGCGGAGATGGAAGTCGGGTAAAGTAATCGTGGTCGATGTGGATACGCCTTTTCCCCGCCTTTGATTCCATCTCTTTTCTCCGCGCTCTCCGCGCCCTCCGCGTCAAAAGGCAGCGGGGCGAACGACTCGGTAAGATGCCGCCTGTCGCAAGGCGAAGGAGCGATCGATGCCGCCGAAGATTCTGGCCTTTGCGGGCAGCCTGCGGAAGGGCTCGTGGAACAAGAAGCTGATCCACATCGCGGCGCACGGCGCGCGCAACGCCGGCGTCGAGACCACGCTGATCGACCTCGCCGACTATCCCATGCCGCTCTACGACGGCGACGACGAGCAAGCCCACGGCCTGCCCGAGAACGCAATCAAGCTGAAGGAGCTGTTTCTCGAACATCAGGGCCTGATGCTCTCATGCCCGGAGTACAACAGTTCGATTTCGGCTGTGCTCAAGAACACCATCGACTGGGTGAGCCGGCCGCGGGAGGGCGAGAAGACGCTCGAGTGCTTCGACGGCAAGATATGCGTGTTGATGTCGGCCTCGCCGGGCAACCTCGGCGGGCTTCGCGGGCTGGTGACGGTGCGGAGCATCCTGGGCAACATCAAGGTCATCGTGCTGCCGGACCAGATCGCGGTGTCCAAGGCCAACGAGGCGTTCAACGACGACGGCACACTCAAGGATGAAGCGCAGCACCGCAAGATCGAGGCGCTCGGCGCGACGCTCGCGACGATGGTGTTGCGGCTGCACGGATAGGAAAGAGTTCACCACGGAGACACGGAGGCACGGAGATTCAGGCAGGGTTTGATGAGATATGGTCAGTGCGCGGGTTTGCATCGGCTCGGAGACCGCCTAGAATCGAGGTCTGTGGTGTGAGCCGACACTCCAGACTTTCGATTTCAAATCTGAGATTTCCAATTTCAGATTTCAGAACGCAGCGGGGCGAGCCCGCTCGCGAAACGCAGCGCATCGCACGTCAAGACCTGACCTCGACACAAGACCCCGATACAAGACCCAAGACATTTCTCATGCACTACGTCGCACACCAGCCCATCATCGACGATCTCGAGGCGCGGATTTTGACCATCCGCGACTCTCTTTGACTACGACAACAAGCTCGCCCGCCGCGATGCGCTGCAGGAGCAGATGAACAGCGAGGGCTTCTGGAACAGCCAGGAAGCTGCGAAGAAAACCATCGCGGAATACAAGCTGCTCAAGGCGCAGACCGACGGCCTGGGCCAGGTGATCGCCGCCTTCGACGACGCGGTCGTGGGCTATGAACTGGCGCGGGAAGCCGGCGACCAGGAGTTGCTCGCCGAGATCGACGAATCGCTGCACGAATTGTCCGCGAAGATGGAGCAGGTCGAGCTTCAGTCGCTGCTCGGCGGCAAGCACGATCACCGCAATTGCTTCGTCGCCATCCAGGCGGGCGACGGCGGGACAGAAGCCAACGACTGGGCCGACATCCTCGCCCGCATGTATTTCTACTACTGGGAAAACATGGGCTGGAAGGTCGAAGAGATCAACCGCAACCCGGGCACGGAAGTCGGCATCAGCGAAGCGATCTATCACGTCAAGGGGCCGATGGCCTACGGCTATATGTCCGCTGAACGCGGCACGCACCGCCTGGCGCGCGTCAGCCCCTTCAACGCACAGGGCAAACGACAAACCAGCTTCGCCACCGTCGATGTCACGCCCGAATTCGAGGAGACCGATCTGGTCATTCCGCCCGGCGACCTCGAGATCACGCCCTTCGTGCGCGCTTCAGGCCCCGGCGGACAGAACGTCAACAAGGTCGCCTCCGCGGTGCGACTCGTTCACAAGCCCACCGGCATCATGATCGTCTCTTCGACTTATCGCGATCAGAGCCAGAATCGCAAGCAGGCGCTGAGCATCCTTCAGGGCAAGCTCGAACAACTCGAAGAAGAGAAGCGCCAAGCCGAACTCGACGCAGCCACCGGCGGCAAGGTCGAACGCGGCTGGGGAACGCAGATCCGCTCATACGTCTTCTACGACAACCGCGTGAAGGACCATCGCACCGGCCATGAAGAAGGCAACCCGCAGAACGTGCTGCAGGGACGCATCGACGGCTTCATCGACGCCGAACTCAAACGCAGGCGAGCTGAGCACGACAGAAAATAACGCAAGCCCGTTTCGCGAGGCGGCTCGCCCCTCTGCGTCGGATGTGCAAAGGCGCGCCTCCGCGGAGGATGCTCGCACATCACCTATTCGGATTGCTTCACCCATACCGCGAGAATGCGTCGGTCATCCTCGGTGAGTTCCGCCTGGCCGTGCATGAACAGATAGCTCGCCAGCGGCATCGAGCCGTGCTCGACTTCCTCCAGCGCTTCTTCAAGCAGGTGACGCTGATCGCTGGGCGAGTATCGGTCCCACGTCGAGAAGTTCATGTGCGATCGGCCGTGGTCCACGTCGTCGGCCACCAGCCACGACACCGGCGCGATGTAGCTGTACCACCGCCAGTTCGTCTCGTTCGAATGACAGTCATAGCACGATCGTCGCAGCACCGCCTTGACGTTCGCCGGGGCGTCAATGTCCATCGTCACCGGCGGATTGGTGCGATCGACCGGCACGAACTGGATCGCGATGAAGACGACCACCAGCACGATCAAGGCGTATCGCAACCAGCGAAGCAGCTTCCGTTTCATACGGTCGTCTCCCGGAAGGAAGGGGCCATCGTACCAGGCATCGCGCACGCCACAGCGATTCGAGCTGTCGCGGCCGCCCGATGAAAGACGCTCAGGCGGCGGCGGATGTTAGCGAGCGCCGCGGTGGTTCCCGTGAAAGGTCGGCCGGGCACTTCGGAACAAGAAGCAGTGCCCGCATCAGGAGACTGGCCATGATCTCGCTCTCCCCGTCGTCGCCCTCCCGAACCCCACAGACCTTCGGAGCCGCCGCGAACGCCCCCGCTGCGCCTCGAAGCCGCCTCGCGAGGCTGCACCCGTACCTCATCGGCGGGGCGTGGCTGTTCATCTTCGCCAGCCTCGTGCAGGTGGTCGCTGCCATGTGCAGCTCCGGCTCGGCGCTGGGAAGCATGCTGATCTACTCGCCGGCCGGTCTGACATACTCCGGCGCGCTGGGCGTCATGTGGGGATTGCTGCAGGTGGCGATCGTCGGCGGCGCTGCCGTCGCGACGCTGCGGGCGTCCGCACGCTGGCGGCGCATCGGCCACGGCGTGCTGCTGGCGTGGGCGCTGCTCTGGACGCTCGACCTCTATGGCTTCGCCGGTGTGACGGCCGCCGTGCAGGAATTCGCCCGCGCCGCGATGATGACCGCGATGCTCGGGTGCACGGGCTATCGCGCTGTCCGCGGTTGGGCTGTGCACGCTGCGGCGGATCAATTCGATGATGGCAAAGACAATGATGACGTCGGTTCCGGTGAGCCCAGCGACTGGCGCGACGTCTTCCGCCGCGATGCCCGACGCGGCGAGTGCGAACGCCTGACCAGCCGGCACGTGACAGCCAACTCCGATCGAGTGGTGGATGTCACGCCCCTGCCGCGAACGCTTGTCGCGCTGAAACGGGCCCGCGAGTTCGCCGCGACGGCGGCGCGGAACGGCGCAGCGCTCGCGCAGCAGGCCGCTCGCCGGGCGGCTCCCATCGCCCGTCGAGGGCGAGACGCGGCGATCCGCGGCGGGCGCTGCGTCGCGGCGAAACTGCGACAATGGGCCGTCTTGCCGCAGCAGGCTCACTCACGCGACTCGTCAGTCGCCTGATTCCGCTGTTTGTGATCTTCAATGGTTCGCTACATCGGCAAATGGGTTCGCGTGCTCGACCGATCGCTGATCGCCGGCGCGTGGATCTTCATCGCGTGCACGCTGCTTCAGTTCGCATGGATATT
>CAZLDF010000534.1:0-3709 GCA_964558095.1 uncultured Isosphaeraceae bacterium
GCGGTTCGCCGATCATGCGCTCGTGCCGGAGGCGCTGCACCTGCGCGCGCTGGCCGAGCACCAGATCGATCACTTCGACGCCAGCGCCGAGTTGTGCGCGCAGTTCATCGCTCGATATCCCGAGCACGCGCTCGCGGGCGAATGCGTGTTCCTGCTCGGCGAGAATTCGTTTCTCGCCGAGCGATATCCCGAAGCGGTTCTCGCGTTCGACACATACTCGGAGCGCTGGCCGAATGCGGACCGAGCCGGCGACGCGGTGTATCGGCTGGGCATGGCGCACTTTCATCTGCAGCAGTTCGATCAGGCGACGCCGCTGCTGCAGGCCATCGCGGCGCAGCAAGGCGAATCGCCTTCGTATCCGTTGGCGCGTTTCGCGCTGGGCGACATCGCCTTTCGAACCGAGCAGTGGGACCGCTGCGCCGAGCTGATGCAGATGTATCTGGCGACGAAGCTCGCCGATGGGGAATCGCTCGTCGCCGCCGACGACGCCCTGCTCAAGCTCGGCCTCGCTGAACTTCGCCGCGGCAACGCTCAGCAGGCGATCGAATCGTTCGACGCGCTCCGCAATCGCCATCCCGACAGCCAGCACGCGTCGCAGGCGCTCTTCGAGCGCGGCCAGGCGCTGGTGACGCTCGATCGGCTGGACGAAGCGCGGGGCGACTTCGAGCAGGTGATCGCGCAAGACGACGAGGCAACCTCGCCTTTCACGCCGCACGCGCTGCACCATCTTGGGACGATCGCGTGGCGTCAGCAGCGTCACGATGACGCCGAACAGTGCTTCGCGCGCGTCGCCGCGAGCGAAGGCATCGACGCGACGCTCGCCGCCGACGCCAGTTTCCAGCGGGGCCAGGCGCTGATGGCGCTGCAGCGGTACGACGAGGCCGCCGCCAGTTTCGCCGCCGCCGCGAAGCGCGACAAGACTTCGCCCCGCCTTGCCGACGCCGCCGCGCTGCACGCCATCGCGATCGCGCGCCAGGACATGCGCGAAGCAGCGCTTCGCGAAATCGAAGCGGTCGAACAATCGCACGCCAAATCGCTCGACACGGCGATGCTGGCGTCGCTGCTGTACGAGAAGGCGTGGTGCCTGCGCGGGCTCGAAAAGCCCGGCGAGGCCGCGAAAGCCTATCAGGCGATTCTGTCGCTGCCGGACGGCGCGCCGGTCCGCTATTACGCCATGCTCGAACTTTCACAGTTGCAGGCCGACGAAAAGCAATACGACGAAGCCGCATCGCGCTTGCGCGAGCTGCGGGCGCTGCTTGCGGGCGACGAAGATTCGCCGCGCGAGCTGGGCCCGCAGGCGACTTATCGCCTGGCGGTGTGCGAGTTCAATGTGGACCGCTTCGACGCCGCGTCGGACCTGTTCGACGAGTTCCTGAAATCGGCCGGCGAGAAGGACGAACTGCTCGCGTCGGCGCTCATGCTTTCGGGCGAGTCGCACTACAAGGCCGGCCGTCACGGCGACGCGGTCGAGCGCTTCACGCGATTCGTCGAAAGCTTTCCCAACGACGACGCGGCCGCGACGGCGCTCTTGCGCCTGGCCGACTCGCACGCGGCGCTCAAGAACTGGCCGAAGAGCCAGGCCGCGGCCGGGCAGTATCTCGAACGGTTCAGCGATCAGGACCAGTGGTTCGCAGCGCAGTTCGCGCTTGCGTGGTCGCTCGAAAACCAGGGCGAAACGGACGAGGCGATCGAAGCCTATCGCGCCGTCGTCGATCGCCACCAGGGCGAAACCGCGGCGAGGTCGCAATTCCAGATCGGTCAGTGCCTCTTCGCGCAAGAGAAACTTGCGGATGCGGCGCGCGAGCTGGTCAAGGTTGACATTCTGTACGCGTATCCGAAGTGGAGCGCCGCGGCGCTGTACGAAGCCGGGCGCTGCTTCCGCAAGCTCAGCGATCCCGCGGCGGCGCGGCGGCACTTCGAGCAGGTCGTGCGCGACCACGCCGACACCGAATGGGCGGCGCTGGCGCGAACGCAACTGGCGGAACTGGCCAAGACGTCGCTGCCCGGCCACCAGTCCCGCGCGCCCTGACGGCCCGCCGGCGCATGTTGACTTCTCCGCACGCGCGAACGATTCCCGCGCACAATCAAACCGACGAGTTCCCCCATGTTCATCGAGCGCACCTTCCGGACATTGCCCGTGATGTTGATGACGACGTTGCTGTTGACGCCCCTTGCCACGGCCGCGGGCGGCGCGGCCCCCCCCCCGGGAGACGCCGCGGCCGCGATCGCCGCCGACAGCGCCATGCAGGTGCAGTCGCTGTGGGACTTCGTGCTCAAGGGCGGCCTGGTGATGATTCCCATCGGCCTGTGCTCGCTTATCGCGCTGACGATCGTCGTCGAGCGCATCGTGAGCCTCCGCCGCGGACGAATCATCCCCAGCCAGTTCCTCCCCGAAATTAAGAAGATTCTGCGCCAGCATCCCGAGCGCCGGTCGGAAGCGCTCAAGTATTGCCGCGAGCATCAGAGTCCGCTTGCCAACGTGATGGCGGCGGGCATTCGGCGAATCGGCTCTTCCGAGGAAGTCATCGAGCGCAAGATCGAAGAGGCGGGCTATCGCGAGCAGCTTCGCCTGCGCCGATTCCTGCGCGGCTTGTCCGTCATCGCGGCGCTTTCGCCGCTGCTGGGCCTGCTCGGAACGATCCTCGGCATGATCATCGCGTTTCAGACCGTCGCGACTTCGGGCGAAGCGCTCGGTAAGGCGGAACTGCTGGCGACGGGCATCTACCAGGCGATGATCACCACCGCCGCGGGGTTGATCGTCGCCATTCCCGTCATCGTCTGCTACCACTGGCTGAGTTCGAAGGTCGATCGCCTGGTGATGGAGATGGACCGGCTGAGCATCGAATTCGTCGAGGAGATCGCAGTGGGGGGGGCGGGGCGGAGCGACAGGGAAGCGCAGACGACGACGACGACGGCTGCGTCTTCGTCGCCGCGAACCGCGCCCTCGGCTGGCGCTCCGCCTCCCGACACGCGCCCCGTCCCCGCCGCCGCGGCGACGACGTGATCGGTTCACAGCAGATGCGCAGAGTGCGAGAGAAAGAACGTCGAAATGTCAAAATGTCAAAATATCAAAATGAAGAATGCGATGACCAGCATCGGCTCACAGTCTTCTGACCTCTGACCTCTGACCTCTGACCTCTGACCTCTGACCTCTGACCTCTGACTCCCGCCCCCCGCCCTCCCACCATGATCAAACCTCTCCAACAGGAAACCGGCGCGTCGATCGACCTCACGCCCATCATCGACATGGTGTTTCTGCTGTTGATTTTCTTTCTCGTCGCGACGACGTTTCATCAGACGGAGCGCGAGATGAACGTGGCGCTGCCCGCGGCGCAGCATGCCGGCCCGATCAGCGCGGCGCTGCGCGACCTCATCATCAACGTCGATGACGAGGGCGGCATCGTCGTCAGCGGGCGTGCGGTGTCGCGCGACGAACTGCGCGGCATCATCGAGGCCGCCGTCGCCGGCAACCCCGATCAGAAAGTCACCGTCCGCGGCGACCGCGACACCGCCTACGCCAACGTCGTCGCGGTGCTCGACATCTGCAAAGGCGCGGGCATCCAGGAACCGTACCTCGACACCGTCGTGCCGCAGTGAATTGTGAGACTCAAGTAATCGCCACGGAGGACACGGAGGACTGCGGGAGATCAAGCGTGCGAATGCTATGTTGAAACCTTGCCGAAGCTACGTGCACCCCTTTGGGGTGCGG
>CAZLDF010000535.1:0-9139 GCA_964558095.1 uncultured Isosphaeraceae bacterium
GTGATCTTCAACGACGCCGCCGGGCGTGTTGGTGGAAAGCAGCGCCCCCGCCGTATTGGCGTTCCACGAAGGCTCGCCGGTGCGGCGGAGCTCGCCGTAGAGCACGAACATCGTGTCCGCGTCCTGGAAGACGATGGGTCCGCCGTGGTGATATCGCGAATCCACGACAACTTCATGAATCGTGCAGTCGAAGACGAGCTGCCCGGATCCGTCGTTCGCATCGGGCTGCCAGACGAAGCGTTCGATGACATTGAGCGTTGGATCGCTGGCGCTGGAACCGGCCGAGTGAATCACTTCGCTTGAGGGCGCATCGACACCACTGGTCGGCGATTTGTCGTAGCGAATGTAGATGAAGCCATTGGTCGCGAAGTCCGGGTGCCTCTCCATCGCCTGCACGCCGTACTCGGACCCCGGCGCGGTGCCCGCGGAAATGATGTCCAGGTCGAGCACGACCCCGCTCGGCTGGGCGGGCTGGGCTTCGTCAAGATCGACCCGCCGCACCCTGCCTTCGGCGCGATCGACGACAAGCATGGTTTGTGGATCGACAAACGTGAAGGCCGTTGTGTAGCTGGCGGGCGACGTGCTCAAGCCTGTGACGACGGTCTGCACCTGCAGATCAGGGTCGCTGAACGATTGCGCGTACGCCGGGGCGGCGATGGCGGCCGTCGCCAACGAAGTTCCCAGGAATCTGCCCAGAGATGTTTTCACGCTCGTTGCCGGCGAATTTGCCCGCCGGCCTCTCCTCGTCGAAGTCGCGATAGAAGACCATTCGTCCCGGCGCGATACGCAGTTTCCCTCTTTTTCGACTCAACAAACGCCGGATTCCCCCCACTGGGGCCGCTTCACGCCGCGTGGCGCGACGATTTTCGCCCGGAAGCCGCTCAAATCCACTTCCCGCGCCGGCAAACCCAATTATCATGGAGCACCGGGCGGCGCTTATCGGACGCGCCTCGGCATCCACGGAGGTGAAAGATTATGCCCAAGGGCATCAGGCGATTCTTCCCGCGGCAGGCGCCGCATTCCATAATCCGCAGCCTGCTGGTCTGCGCCGCGGCGGCGTGCGCGACCGCCGGAGCGCGGGCCGATCTCCAGGAGGATCAGGTGCTGCTCCTCTGGAACGGCGACAGCACCAATGACATCTCCGAAGGCATTCGCAACCGCTACGTACAGATTCACCCCGGCGTCCACGATCTGAATCTGAATCTCACCTACATCGACATCAACTCGATCGACCCGGAGAATCCACCGGCGGACTCCGCCACCGAGAAGTTTATCACGCCGCTCGCGTTCGAAGCGCGCGTTCGTCAGGTGATTCTCGATTACATCGAGCAGAATCAGCTTTCCATCACCTGCTTCGTGACGACGCGCGGCGTGCCGGCACTGGTCACGTCGAACTTCGCGCCGCCCGGTGGCTTGCATGGCACGTCCACGGGCGTGAAGTCCAGCTTCGAAAGTGCTTTGTCCATGCTTGGCCTGCGCGGGCCCGACGGGCCCGGCACATTCTGGTTTTGGAACCCCTACCGCGGTTCGGTCAACGTTTCCTTCGACGACTTCGCGCAGAGTGAGTGTCTCGAAGGCGTCGTCTTCATGGCCAGCCGGATCGACGGCGGTACGCGCTCGGGCATGTCGCAGCTTCAGGTCGCCACGGCGCTACTTGACCGAACCGCCGCGCTGCCTGTCGTCAACAAGTTTCTCGTCACCATTGTGATGGATGACACGCCGCCGAATCCCAACGCCTGCGCCTCGCTCGCCGCCACGCGCGCCGGCGCCGCCGCCATGCGCGAACAGCGATGGTGCGTTTTCTACGACCAGTCGCCTCGGTTCCTCAACGGCGCCTCAGAACCAGCCCCCAACGGCGACTGCCCCTGCACGCTCCCCGACGGCAGCGATTGCGAGGTCTTTGAAGCCGCCTACGAGGGTCACTACAGCGTCTGGCCCGAACTCGTCCACAGCGGCCTCGGCAGCATCCACGACAACGCCAGCTATGCGTGCGTTTCCCCAGAAAACGACTACGAATGCGTCAGCCGCCAGTATGCGCGCTATTACAACGCCCATCCTGCAGGCCTCTTCTCCACGGTCGAATCCTTCAACGGCATCCCCCTTTGGGGGGGTTCGACATCGCACGGCAACGGGCTCGAGTGGATCGGATACAGCGAAGGTTCCTTCGCCCTGCTCAACGCCTACGGTCCGTTCGACCTGCATCCGCCGGTCGATTCAGCGATGCTCAATCTCTATGTGCATGGCCTGTCCTGGGGCGAGGCTGCGCTCTCCGCCGTGCCCCGGCTCGGCTACATGAGCACGCCCATCGGCGATCCCCTCGCCACCGTCCAGGTCTTCGACCCCGACCTCGACGGCGACGGCTTCGTCTCCCTCTTCGACGTCTCCACCGCGATCAACATCCACCTCCAGCAACGACCCGACAGCTCCAAGACCAGCGGCGCTTCTTCGCTCGGCGGGCCTTCCGCGCCGCCGCCTGCCCCCCCCTCGGGCGGTTCGAGCTCTGCCGGCCCAGCGTCGGAGTTCGCTCCCGCGCTCGGTCTGCCCGACGACATCGGCAGCCTGCTCCCCGGCATTCTCCAGGCGCTCGGCCGCTATTACGCCCCGCCGTCGTATGGCGAGATTCCTGAAGAAGCCTTCCCGACGCCCCTGGTCGTCGGCTGCGACTTCCTCGACGCCGTCGCCGGTCCTTCCATCTACCGCTGCCTGGGCGATCTCAACTTCGATCTCGAAGTCGATGACGAAGACCTCGCGCTCTTCCAGCACTACGAGCCCTGCGGCTGCGACACGCTCGACCTCAACGGCGACACGCTCATCGACGCGCAGGACCTCGCCATCGTCTCCACGCCCCAGTCACTCGCCTCCCTCGCCGACGCCGACGACAGCGGGACCGTCGATTGCGACGACTACGACTTCATCCTCGCCAACTTCTGCTCCTCGGGCTGCGACCCCGAACTCGACTTCAACTGCGACGGCGTGATCGACTTCCTCGACGCATTCCTCATCGAAAGCCTCGTGGGAGGATGCATCTGAATGCTTGGTCGCACTCGGTGGTCAGCGTCGCTCGCGATTGCAGCGTTTCTCTTCGGCGGCCCGTGGGGGGCATCCTGCGCCAATGCCGCGTATGAAATCGGCTCGCACCCCGCGGCTGATGAACTCGATCAACCGCTCATCATCGACAACGCGCTGCTGGGGCGCGTCGTTCTCGTGCCCGCCGCCGCCCCCGCGCTCAGCGCATGGCAAGACGAGCCCGCCTCCGCAGATCGTCCCGTTTCGTCCCCCCCCTCAGAAACGCCGGCCGAGGAACGCGAGTGGAAATCGCACTTCAACCTCGCTGCGGGCGGATCCGCCGGCAACACCCAGACGCTCAACGTCGCCCTCATCATCACCTCCCAGCGCGAAAGCGAAAACAACGCCACCAAAGTCGATGGCGCGTTCTACTACGGCTCCGATCGCGGCGACAAGTCCGAATACCGCTTCACCGCCGGCGTCGTGCAGGACTGGTACATTCCCGACAGCAGGTGGTTCTTCTTCGCGCAAGGCCGCTACGACTATGACGAATTCCAGTCGTGGTGGCATCGCCTGGGCCTCCACGGCGGCGTCGGTTACAAACTCTACGACCGCGAAGACTTCAAGCTCAAGCTCCGCGCGGGCCTCGGCGCCAACAAGGAATGGGGCTCCATCGGCGATCCGCTCACGCCCGAAGGCCTCCTCGGCCTCAACATCGAATGGCAGATCACGCAGAAGCAAAAGCTCACCTTCGATTCCGCCTACTATCCCGATCTCGAAACACTCGAAGAGTTCCGCGCCGTCTCCGCGCTCGACTGGACGATACTGCTCGATGAAGAAGCCGCGATGAACCTCATCGTCGGCCTGCGCCACGAATACCAGTCCCAATCCGACCCCGGCGTCAAACCCAACGACCTCCGCGTCTTCGTCGGCCTGCAGTTCGACTTCTGACTCCCCGCTCCATGGGGGGCATGCAAGAGCGGTCGGAGGCGCCGGGAGAGCGCGAGGACCGCCCGCTCGCAGGGGCTGGGAGCAAGAGGGCTCGTCACCAACTACTGGTCTCTTCGCGCTTCCTGCGGCGTCAACGGCAGTTCGCCCGTGTCCGCGTGCTGCGTCGCTTGCGGCAAGGAGGCGCGGATGCGGCGCAGCACCCGCGACGCAGTGGCGCGATACGCGGTGAGCTTCCCGCCATAGATCGTGATCACCCGCGGCGCCCCCTCGTTCCCCCCCCCGCGCTCTTTCTCGCGGTCGGCGTGCAGTATCGTTTCGCGCGAGCGGCGAAACGCCCGCTGATCGCCCGCGGGCAGCACGCGCAGGCCAGAAAAGGACTGCGTGATCGCGCCGACATCGAGCCCCGCGCCATCGTCTGGAAAATAGTGGCGGAACACTTCCAGCAGGTAGAGCCTTTCCGATTCCAGCGCCGTGACCATCGCGGGGTCGCCCGCGTAGGGGGTTTCCGTCGTGCCGACGAGCGTCACGCCGTGCCACGGCATGATGAACACCACCCGGCCGTCCGCGGGCGACTCGACGTAAAAGACCCCACCCTTCGACGGCACCGGCAGCACGATGTGAGCGCCTGCGACGAGATCGATCGGCAGCGCCCGCTGTGCCGGCTCGATGCGATCGAGCACGAGGTTCGCCCACGGCCCCGCGGCGTTGACGATCACGCGCGCGAAGCATTCGCGGGTTGTTCCATGCGTTGAGAATCGAACCAGCGCGCCGTCTTGCCGCAGCGTCGCCGACTCGAACGTCGCGGGAACCGCCAATTCCACGCCAAGCTCGAGCGCCGAGCGCATCACGGCTTCGGTCAGCAGGCGGTCGTCGGTCTGCGCATCGAAGTACTGGAACACGGCGCGCAATTCCCGAGTTCGCAACCCATCAAGCCCGTCCCATTCGGAATGCGGGACCCTGCGAAATCGCGATGTGGCGGACAAGCCGCCCAGCACGGCGTAAGCCGTCAATCCGGCGAGCACCTGCCACGGCGGGCGCCGCGATGACCGGTACACGGGAAAATACATCCGCGACAGATGCACGAGATCCGGCGCGATGCGAAGCAGGATCGCGCGTTCGCGCAAACACTCGCGAACAAGTCCAATTTGTGCGGTTTCAAGATACCGCAGCCCGCCGTGGATGAGCTTGCTCGATCGGCTCGACGTGCCGGCCGCCAGCGCTGTCTGTTCGAGGAGCAGGCAACAATGCCCCGCGGCCGCGGCGGCCTGCGCCACGCCTACGCCGTGAATCCCCCCGCCGACCACGACGATGTCGAACGCTTCGCGCATCACGTTCCCGGCGAGGCGCGCTCGATCGCCCGCAGCATGTCCGCGATCGCCATCGTTTCGATGAGGGCGGCGCCGCGGCGGAGCAGCGCCTCGGCGTGCTCGACGGTCGTCACTTCATAGATCGCCCACTGCCAGGGCCCTTCCCACAACCGCTCGACATCCGGCGGAATGATCGTGTGATCGCAGAATACGACATCCGGCTGGATCGATTGCAGTAATCGCTGCGCGTCTTCGCTCCACTGCGGCAGAATCCAGCCCACCCGCCGCGAGCCGAGTTTGCGCGCCAGCAGCACGACGTCTTCGAGAAACGAAATGACCGTGCACTGGTCCATCACGTCGCGCAGCGCATCGAGCACGCGCTCCACCACGACGTGAAATCCCAGTTGCGTCACGCTGTGCCCCTTGATCTCGACATACGCGGCGACGTGCGCGTTCGCGGCGAGAAGGCCCGCGAACTCGCCGAGCGTCGGAACCCTTGCCGGCGAATGAACATCGCCAAGTCGCGCTTGCTCGCACACGTCGATCTTGCGCACGTCTTCGAGGGTCATGTCGAAAATCTTGCGGTCGATGCCGGCGGTTCGCACGAGCGTCTCATCGTGCATGAGCACGGGTTCGAGGTCGGCGGTGAACTGCACGTCGATCTCGATGCCCCGCGCCCCGGCGTCGATGGCGGCCGCGACCGCGGGCAGCGTGTTCTCGGGATAGCGCAGCGCATAGCCGCGGTGGGCGATGAGCTGCTCGACCTGCAGTTGCTGCGTGCTTTCAGGCGTGTTCGTGCTCATCGATCCAGTTCAACGAATGCGCGACGGCTTTGGACCAGCCCGCCAGCAGCCTCCGACGCTGTTCATCGGCCATTGAGGGCTTCCAACTGCGATCGGCCTTCCACGTGGCCCGCAACGCGTCGAAATCCGCGAAGACGCCCGTCGCCAGCCCCGCCGCGAACGCAGCGCCCAGGGCGGTTGTCTCCGTCACCCGCGGGCGGACGATCGTCGCATCGAGAATGTCCGCCTGAAACTGCATGAGCAGTTCGTTTCCCACCATGCCGCCATCGACCTTGAGTTCGCGCGGCATCAGGCCGCTGTCGCGGCGCATCGCCTCGATGACATCACGCATTTGGTAGCAGACCGCTTCGAGGGCGGCACGCGCGATGTGCGACTTGTTCGCGTATCGCGTCAGGCCGGCGATGATCCCGCGGGCGTCCGGCCGCCAATGCGGCGCAAACAGCCCGGAGAAAGCCGGGACGATGTACACGCCGCCGTTGTCGATTTCGGCGCGCGCGAGCCCTTCGATTTCCGTCGAGGACTTGATCAGGCCGAGGTTGTCGCGCAGCCACTGGATGAGCGCGCCGGCGATCGCGACCGAGCCTTCGAGCGCGTACGTCGCGGGCGTCTCGCCGATGCGGTATGCGACGGTGGTGAGCATGCCCGCGTTCGAGGCGATCGGTTTCGTGCCGGTGTTCTGAAGGAGGAAGCAGCCCGTGCCGTAGGTATTCTTGGCGTCGCCGGGCTCGAAGCAGCACTGGCCCATGAGCGCTGCTTGTTGATCGCCGATCGCGCCACACACGGGAATCGCGCGCCCGAACGGGCCGTCGGATTTCGTCGCGCCCCAGCCGTTTGCGGCCGAGCACGACACGATTCGCGGGAGCATGCCGCGTGGAACTTCCAGCGCGTCGAGGATTGCGTCATCCCAGTCGAGCGTGCGTAGATTCATGAGCTGCGTGCGCGAAGCATTGGTGACGTCGGAGACGTGCGACCCGCCGCGAACTCCGCCGGTCAGGTTCCAGATGATCCACGATTCCATCGTGCCGCAGATCGCCCGGCCGGAATCGACGGATTGTCGAAGCCGCTCGTCATGGTCGAGCATCCATCGCATCTTCGGGCCGGAGAAATAAGTCGAGAACGGCAGACCGGTGATGGCGCGAATGCGGTCGTCGCCGAAGTCGCGGCGTAATTGCTCGCACGATGCCGCGGTGCGCGTGTCCTGCCAGACGACGGCGCGCGTGAGGGGCCCTCCCGTCATGCGGTCCCAGAAGACGACGGTCTCGCGCTGATTGGTGACGCCGACGCCCGCGATCGACTCCGCCCCGCCGAGCTTCGCGACGGCTTCGCGGATGCACTGCTGCGTCTTCGACCAGATTTCGGCGGCGTCATGTTCGACCCAGCCCGGCCTTGGAAAGAACTGCTGGTGTTCATGCTGCGCCGAACCGACGACGTTCGCGCGATCGTCAAAGATCATGCAGCGCGTGCTGGTCGTGCCCTGATCGATCGCGGCGATGTGCGTCAAACCCATGCGCGGTTCCCAGTCTCAGCCCACGCGCATGGTAACCATCAACGTCGCGGCCCACAGCTCGCGGCATTCGCAAGCCATCACGGATCACTGACTTGACGAACGAGGGGGCTTTGTTCACTCCGGCAATGCCGTCATGTTCACGTCCTTGCCGCGGTTGATGTCCACGTTGTAGGTGACGACGACCGGCGAGGCATTGGTTGCTTTCGCGCTCACGCCGAGCAGCCACTTCAGCAGGCCCGTCGGCCGCTGCTCTTCGACGTACTCCGCATCTTTCGCCAGGGCGTGGCTCAGATCGAGCAGCGAGACTTCGATCTTTGCGGTGCGCGAAACCGGGATGCGATCCCACAACTCCAGCTGGACGTCTCGGCCGCTGCCGTTGTTGATTTCAATCCGGTATGCGTAGCTCGTGCGCAGCCCGCCTCCGAAGAGGCCGGTGCTCGAGGTTTTCTTGCTGAGAAGTTGCCGCGAAGTCGTGACGGCGGGGTCTTCGCCGAAATGAACTCTGAATCGACCGCGAGGCGGGATCGCCTCGAGCGAGGTCGGGCCGACGTAGTCCTGGCCAAGATAGATCGCCGCGGGCCCTGCGAGAAGCTGATACTCGCTCTCGTTGCGCAGTTCGCCGCGAAGATAGACGCGATCGGTGAGCGCGGGAACCGCCACGTGAACGAAGTCGGGCCTGCTCGTGATCGTCGCGATGCGCGTGCGCTGCTGCTTCTGAACATTGCTCTTGATCGTCATGCGCCGCGGCAAGGCGTATGTGACCGAGGGACCGGCGGAGTCGATCTCGGCATCGGCGACAAGCTCGCCCAGGTTCTTGGACAGCTCCGCCTGATCCTGCATCGCGCCCGACTTCGCGCGAAGCTCCGGATCGCCCGCGGCGCGATCAACCGCGAAGCCGGCTTCCGCGCGCGACGCCTCGCGGCCAAGCGCCAGCCGGGGTTGGCGTTCATCCACATACCACGGATCCAGCGACGGTGGATTCGCTGCAAGTGTCGGCTGCGCGGTGGAAAGCGTCAGCGCGACGTCTTCCCAATGTTCACCAGTCTGCTGCGCGATCAGCGCGTCGTATTCGATCTCCACGCCCGAGCCGTCGCGATCGGCGCGAATGCCGTAGCGCGGCTGCCACGAAGCGCTGGCGACAAGATACGTCAGTTCAACCGTCGCCTGGGACGCTTCCGTGCAGACGACGGACACGGTTGCGATGCGCCGGAGATCGGTCTGCGCTGCGAGGTTGCTGCGCTGCGATTGGGCGACCTCCAGTTGCCGCTGTTGTTCCCTGCGGGCGGATTCAAGTCGCTGGCGCTCCTGAATCAGCCGCAAGCGCTGCTCGCTCGCCCAGATCATCTGCTGCGAGAGTTGGTCGAGGTCAAGCGCTGCCGAGCCTGCGCGATCGCTCGCATCGTCCGCGGCGCGGATGCTCACTGCGTTGACGAACTGTTCCTGCTTCTCAAGCGATTCAAGCTGCTGATCGGTCCGCCACAGTTCCTGTTGCAGGCCTTCGATCTGTCCATCGAGCGCTGCAAGTTCCGGGTTGTCGGCCTGAACGGCGCGGCGTTCCTCGTACG
>CAZLDF010000536.1:0-3310 GCA_964558095.1 uncultured Isosphaeraceae bacterium
AGGGGCAGATCATCGACGAGCAGGCTGAGCCCGCGCGCCGCCGCCACGGTGCCGCTGATCTCGCGCGGCTGAATTGACCGCAGCGTCTGCAATTCACCGGCGAATACAGTCATGCCGCGCCCTCTCCATCGCCGGGCGAACTCTCGGTCGAAGCGCCCGGCAAGAGCGCCTCGGCGACGCGTCGCAATTGCGTGCGGATCGTCGCGTCGATCCGGCCGCGCTCCGTCCGAATCACGCAGCCGCCGCGGTTGACCGCGTCGTCGTCGCGCAGCTCAGCGTGCCGGACGTTCGACGCTCCCTCGACAATCCCCGGCAGGACGTCCTGCAACACCGCGCGATCATCCGGATGAATGCAGATTTCCACGCGCGATGGCTGGGCGATCAGCGCCAGGCTGTGCGCGACCTGGTCGATCACCTGCGCGGGATCGGTCTTCACATGTCGATGCACGATGTGCGCCGCGAGTTCGATCGCCAGGCGCAGCACGTCTTCGCGCGCTGCGTGAAGCAGATCGGCCCGGTCGCGCTCCCACTGCTGCAGCGCGTCCGTCCACGACTGGGTCAGAAGCCCGAGCTGCTCGCTGAGCGAAGCGACAGTCTCGCGGCGCGCGGCGGCCTCTCCTTCCGCACTTCCCTGCGCGAGGCCCTGCGAGCGCCCTTTCTCGAAGCCCTCCGTTTCGGCGCGCTCGATGATGGCGCCCGCTTCCCGACGGGCGCTTTCGAGAATCTGCCGCGACTGACGTCTCGCGTTCTCGACGATGCTCTGCGCATTTCGCGTCAAGTCGCTGAAATCGAGCATCACAGCGTCGTTGAGAAGACGATCGGATTGTGCATTCTTGATCAGAGACATGGAGTGGCAAATGCCAAAATGTCAAAGTGTCAAAGCGTCAACAAGTACTACCCGGACCTTCGCCCCCCCAATGACTCAGGTCCGGCGTGAGATCACCCAATCACCAAATCACCAAATCACTAGATCACCAGATCACCCGCCGTGTCTCCGTGCCTCCGTGGTTTTCTTCACTCAGACGACCAGCGCCGAATCGCCGCCCCGGCCGGCGATGATGATTTCGCCTGCGTCTTCGAGCCGCCGGACGATATCGACGATGCGCTGCTGCGCGGCTTCGACGTCGCTGAGTCGCACGGGCCCCATGTATTCCATGTCTTCTTTGATGAGGTCCGCGGCGCGCGACGACATGTTGGTGAAGATCTTGGCCTTGAGCTCTTCGCTGGCGGTCTTGAGCGCCAGGCACAACTCGTCGTTATCGACTTCCTTGAGGACCGCCTGGATGCCCTTGTCGTTGACCATCAGGATGTCTTCGAAGACGAACATCAGCCTGCGAATCTGCTCGACGAGTTCGGGGTCTTCCGCCTCGATTCCTTCGAGAATCACCTTCTCCGTGCTTCGATCGATGAGGTTCAGGATTTCCGCGACGGTGGAGATGCCGCCGACTTTTTCGACCGACGCCATGAGCATGTTTGATAGTCGCGACTCCAGGCCGCGCTCGACCTCGCGGATCACGTCGGGATTGGTCTGCTCCATGTTCGCGACTCGGCGAACCACTTCGATTTGCTTCTGCTCCGGCAGGCCCGCGAGAATCTCCGACGCCTTGTGGTGCGAAAGATGGCTGACGATCAGCGCGATCGTCTGCGGGTGCTCGTCCTGAATGAACGTCATCAGGTTCTCGCTCTCGGCCTTTTGCAGGAACGAAAACGGCGTCTTCTGCACGTGCGTCTGAATCTGCTGGAGCACGCGGTCGGCGAGCTTGGGGTCGAGCGATTCCTTAAGCAGCATCGAAGCGTAATCGAGGCCGCCCTCGCGCGAGTACTGCGACGCCATGCGCAGGTAGTAAAACTCCTCGACGATCGCGCCGGCGAGTTCGCGCGGCACTTCGCCCAGGCCCGCCAGCACGCGCGTCACTTCCTCCACGTGCTCCGTCGAGAGCTGCTTGAGCAGCACGCCCGCGGATTGATAGTCGATCGAGAGAAGCAGGACCGCCGCCTTCGTCAGGCCGTCGAGTTCCGTGGGGTCCTTGGGCAGTTTCTGTCCGGGTCGAAGCGCCATGCGTGCGATCACTCCTCAGCACGAATCCACTTGCGCAGCAGGGCCGCGAGTTCTTCGGGCGTTTCCTTCGCGGCCTGGTTGATCTGGCCGAGCATTTCCTCGCGGCGCAGCGCCGCGTCGTCAATTTCGATGCCTTCGAGCGCGGTCTCCGATTCCGCCGCTTCGCCGACGAGCAGTTCGTCCTCCTGCGCCAGCGCCGGCGGAATGCCGACGATCTCCTCCGCGGTTGGAAGTTCGGGCCGGACGGAGGCTTTGCGCACCATCATGAACATCATGGCGAGGCTGACGAGTGCAAGCCCGCCGAGGCCGACGTACTTGACAAGACCGTCGGAAGCCAGGGCCGCGAATCCCCCGCCGCTTCCCCCCCCTGCACCGGCAACGCCTCCGCCGAACACCACCGCCACGTCGTTGTACATGCTCACGTCGATCTTGCCCGGTACGGCGCCGGCCATCGCGCCGGTGTCGATCAGCGGCGTGATCTGATTGCGGATGCGGCTGGTCTCGGCATCCACGATCGCCTGCAGCGCCGCCTGATCGGGCTCGGCGTTCTCGTCGTTCTGCTGATCGCGGTAGAGCCCGACGAAGTAGGACTTGGGCACGCCGACCGAGGCGTTGATCTGCAGCGCGTAGCCCTTCTGATCGCGCTCCCGCGTCTCCTGCCTGCCGAACGCCGGTACGGTCGCCACGTCGTTGCGCTCGTCGCTGAACGTCGAAGTGCGGCCGGAACCGCCGCTCACATCGACGCCGGTGTTGGGTCGCACGCCGGGCTCGCGCTCGAGGGCAAACTGGTTCGCAGAATTGACGTTGCGCGACGATTCGTTGGTCACGCCCAGCTTCGGATCGTCGAAGCCCGTCGCAGTGCGCAGGACTTCGCGCGAATCGACCATGACGTTGACCGCCACGGTCGCGCCGCCGATGTAGAACAGCGCGCGCTCGAGCTTCTCCTGGTAAATCTTCTCGGTGGCGAGCTGCAGATCGAGATACTGCGTCGGGGCGGCTGAGTCGTCGGTGCGGGCGCGCAGCGATCGGCCGGCCGTCGCGTCCACAATCGAGATGTTCTCGATCTTAAGCCCGGCGTGGGCGCGGGCGACGGTCTTGGCGATGGCGTCGGCCTGTTCCCGCGTCAGGGCCGTGCCGTCGGTCTGAACGGTGACCGAGGCGGTTGGCGCGGTGAACGACGCGCCGATGCCGCCGGGGCGCTCCGGCTCGTCGATGACGACGGTCGCGCCGCGAATGCCGCGCATCTGCCCG
>CAZLDF010000537.1:0-12750 GCA_964558095.1 uncultured Isosphaeraceae bacterium
GCGCCTCGGCATACATCATGTCGCCGACGTGGAAGGTGTCGATGTGCTCGCCGCGCTCGCCCGCGATCTCGCGCACGCGCTCGAGGTAGGGCTTTTTCTGCATGCCGATCTGGCCGCTGACAATGGCGCGCATGATGCGTGGCTCCCGCGGAACGCTCGACTTGAGCCGCCTGATTGAAACCGGCCAGTATATCGGCCGACCGCGCGCGCCGTCAGACGCCCGTCGTTCGCGGGCCGACGGGCCTGCGGCGATGCGGCTCGTCCGGCGCGCGAGCGTGCTCGTCCGCGGGCGGGGAGTCGTCGGCGGACGTGGGCGTGGGCTCGCTGGGGCGGCTTGGCGCTTCCAGGTGAGCCTTGGCGTGCGTGACGATGGCGACGGCGCGCCTGCGGAAGGTGCGGAGCCACCTTGCTTTGGCGCGGGGTGCGCGTCTTTGCGATCGCCGGTGCGCCAGGTACACGTTCAGCGCCAGCGTCGCCGCGAGCACCAGCATGACGATGCCGAAGACTTTGATGAGCATGTGGCCGACGTTGTCGGTGCTGACGTGGCTGCCGATGAACCAGCCGATGCCGAGCTGCGCCGGCGCGGTGATGCACGTGGGCAGCGCCGTCGCCACGACGAATTTCCACAGCGGCATGTGCAGCATGCCCGCGACGGTGTTGGCGTAGGTGCGGCTGCCGGGGATGAACCGCGCGAAGACGATCAGCCACACGCCGCGTTCATCGAGCTGATGCTTGGCTTCAAGCATTCGCCGCGGATGGAAGATGCGCTTGGCCCACCTGGTGTGCAGCAGCCGCGTGCCGAAGTGGCTGCAGATGAGAAACCACGCTGTGTCCGACAGCACGACGCCGAACCACGTCCAGATGAGCGTGGGCCACCAGGGCATCTTGCCGTCGGCGACGAGCGCGCCGGCGGGAATGACGATGACGTCCTCGCCGAACGGAAGGCCCAGCCCCGAAAGCAAGAGCAGCACGAACACCGCGACCGGGCCGTAGTCGTTCAGGTTTTCAAGGATGAATTGTTCCATTGCGGCGGCGGACGACGGGCATCGTCGGGCGCGAACAGTGTATGCTCAAGGCCGATTCCGCGAACCGCCGGCGGGCTCGCCGCCGCGATCCATCATTCCCGGACCCGCCACGAGAATCACTCATGCCGCCGCTGCGAGGCGTCCTGTGCGCGCCGGACAAGTTCAAAGGCTCGCTTGCCGCCGCTCAGATCGCGGCGGCGATGGCCCGCGGTTGCCTGGATGCGGCGCCGGGAGTGCGCGTGGAAGAATGTCCCATCGCAGACGGCGGCGAGGGCTCAATGGCGATCCTCGTCGCGAGCCTCGGCGGGCGATACATCTCGCGAACAATTCTCGGGCCGCGAGGCGAAGAAATGCTCGCCTCATTCGGCTTTGTCGATGGTCGCAAGCTGGGGATCGTCGAACTCGCCGCGGCATCGGGACTCGGGCTGCTGACCGAATACCAGCGCAATCCGATGGCAACCACCACGTTCGGGACCGGCCAGCTCATCCGCGCCGCGATCGAAGAGGGGCCACGTGAAATCATCCTGTGCATCGGCGGCAGCGCCACCGTCGATGGTAGCTGCGGCATCGCGCAAGCGCTCGGCGCGCGATTCTTCGACGGCGAGGACGATGAAATCACAGAGCCGATCACCGGCGGGATGCTCGGCCGCATCGCGAGGATTCAAATCGACGGCATCGTCCGCGATCTGCCGCCCATCCGCGTCGCCTGCGACGTCAACAATCCACTGCTCGGCGAACAAGGCGCTGCCCGAACATATGCGCCGCAGAAAGGCGCGACGCCCCAACAGGTCGAGCAGCTCGAACACAATCTCTCGCATCTGGCATTGCTTTTGCCGGATGCAGACCCGAACCGACCCGGCAGTGGCGCAGCAGGCGGGGCGGGCTTCGGCGTGATGGCGATGCTCGGCGCTTCGCTTCAGAGCGGCGCGGACCTCGTGCTCGACACGGTCGGCTTCGATGCTCGCTGCCGCCGATGCGATCTCGTCCTCACCGGCGAAGGCCGGCTCGACGGCCAGTCATTGCGCGGCAAGGCGTGCATGGCCGTCGCGCGACGCGCCGGCATACTCGGCGTGCCCACCATCGCCATCACCGGGCAATTCGGCGAAGGCCATGAACTGTGCATTGACCCGCACGACTCATCCAAACTCGCGGCGGCGCATTGGTTGAATGATCGCTTTGGCGAAGCTCGTGCGATGCAACACACTCAGGAGTTGATTCAGGCGCTCGCCGCGGACATTGTGCGCGCCGTGGGAGCAGGCAGGCGCTAAGCCGCAAGCGGCGACGATCGGGCGTTGGTCGTCGGTTCCGCCATCACAAGAGCAATTCCTGACCGGCTTCAACGCGGGCGGGCAAGTCCGCCGCCATGAGGTCCGACGGTTCCAGCGCGGTCAGGGGCGAAATCTCGATCGCGGCGCGCACATGGCCATCGTCGTCCCATGGAATCTCCACGCCGCGCGCTTCCAGCCACTTCGCGGCGCGGTCGCTTTGCAACTGATGCGACGTCGCGGGCGAATCCGCGCCTGAGGCGTTCTTGATCGGCGCAAACTCCGACACGCGATCGGTCTCCAGAATGATCGACGACTTCGCCAGCGTCATGGCGTCGAACACGAAAGTTTCGAGCTTCACGGCGTTGGGCTCGGCCGGCTCGATCACACGCCCGCTGTCGATGTCAACGTGGCTCACCTTCTTCAGTGCGCGGTGCAGCGGCAGGCCGAACTCGTGCGAGTTCTCCGTGAGCTGCTCGACGAATTGCCGCCCGATGACGTGCACGGCGATGTTGGCGGCGCGATACTTCAGTTCTCCGATTTCATCGCGCGCGGTTGCGAGGTTCTGCGGCAGGTCGGAATACTCGATCACTATCGTTCGGCCGGCCGACGTGCAGAACACGCCGACCTTCTCCGCCGGGTCGGTCTTCGCCACCATCTTGCTCGAAAATTGCGCTGAGCTGTCCGGCGCGCTCGCGTGCAGGCCGATGAACAGCGGATCGATGACGCGCACGTTGGGGTTATCGACCTGGAAGTAGCTGATGTGCTCGATGCCGCGACCGGCCATGGCTTCGACCGCGCCGCTGGAGCGAAGCGCCTTGATCGATCCGCCGTGACCGTCGGGGCTGAGCGCGATTGAATCGCGCGGCTCCAGCAGCACCTTGCCGGTGCTCTTGTCGAGCGCCGGCATGACGCCCTGGGGGAACATGTGGATGTTCGCGCGTCGCAGGCCGAAGCAGTTGTTGTCGGCGAAGAACGCCCGGGTATCGGCGTCGTTCATCGGGCTGGTCATGATGTACCAGAGGATCGTCACGCCATACGTGCGCTGCGTCGCAAGAATCTGCTCCGCGAACATGCGGAACAGCGGCTTGCCCGTGACCACGCTCGCGGGGTAGGTGCCCTTGGGCCCGTTCCATCCCAGTCGCGTGCCCTGGCCGCCCGCGACGGTGAACGCCGCGACCTTGCCCGCGCGGATCAGCTCTTCGCCCACCCGCCGATAGAGCTCGACGTCATACGTTTCCGTCGGCGGGCGCGGATAGAACTTCGCGGGGTTCAGATCGCGCGGCGGGGCGACGAGCGCCGGATGGCGCACGTGCCGTTCGATCAGGCCGTCCAGTTCCTCGAAATCGATCGACTCGATCTGCGAGAGCAGTTGATCGAGCTGCGCGCTTGAAAGCGAATCGGCGAAGCGCAGCAGGTGCGACTGGTCGTGGGCGGCCAGCGTCGCGCGAGCCTGCTCCAGTCGTTCGGAGATAATCGCTGCGTCGATCATGCGAGAGTCACAGTGGCACGAACGTCTCGGCCGTGAGCGCGCGGTCAGGCACTCCGAAACCCATACGAAGCAATCGACAGAGCTTCGTCACCGAAGTTTCAAAATATCAGAAACTCAAAGTGGCTGGGAGGAAGCGGTGTCAGAGCCGCGAGCGGAAGCGTCGGGCGGTTCCAGCATCTCTTGATTTCACCCGCGTCTGAGTCCGCTCCCTACCGGTCGCGGCTCTGATCGGTCGCGGCTCTGACCGATCGCGGCTCCGACTGGTCGCGGAACTGACCGGTCGCGGATCACATTTCCGGCGCTGCCGGCTCGGTCCAGCCCTGCGGCAAGTGCCGCACCACCTTGCCCGTTTCCAGGTAAATGATCTGCTCGCAGATGTTCGTGCAGTGGTCGGCGATCCGCTCCAATCGAGCGGCCACCGTCCGCAGACGAAACGCGAAGCTCACCGTGAATTGTCCCGCCGCAACCTTGCGTTCGGCATCCAGCGATATCTCGCGCTTGAACTGATCGACCGTGTCGTCATAGGTCAGCACCCGCCGGGCCAGCGCGATGTCCGAATCCACCAGCGCCCGGTTGGCCTCACGCAGCATCCCGATAACGCTGTTGGCCATGACGCGAAACGTCGGCGGCGGGGCCTGGTCGCCGTCGTCGGACTCCAGCACCACCTCGGCGACGTTCACCGCGCAGTCCGCGATCCGCTCCAGCTCGTTGTTGATCTTCACGATCATCAGCACCGAGCGAATCTGGTGCTCGTCCGTCACGCCCATCGCCAGCAGCGGGATCGACGCGCGCTCGATCTCAACATCGACGCGATCGATGATTTCGTCGTCGGCGATGACCTGGCGCGCCTTGGCGTCATCGCGCTCGAAGTAGCCTTCCACGGCGCGCAGCGCCATCTCCATGACGCGGTTGCCCTGCGTCACCAGATCGTCCTTCAACCTCGCGAGTTTCTGCTCGAAGGAGGACATGGCGGTCGAGTCCGTGGTGCGCGTGGTCACAAGGTCAGTATATGATGGAAGCGCCCGCGAGGGATCAACTGCCGCACGCCGGGCCCGATGCGTGTTCAACCACAGTCCGCGTCGTACGCGCCGGCCCGTCGGGTCCGGGGTTTCCGACGGCATCTGTTTCACCCCGCCTTGCGCGATTCTTCACCATGATTGAACTGGGCGTCAACATCGATCACGTCGCCACGATTCGTCAGGCGCGGCGAACCTATGAGCCCGACCCCGTCTGGGCCGCGGTGGAGGCGCACCTGGGCGGGGCGGACGGCATCACCTGCCATCTGCGAGAGGACCGCCGGCATATTCAGGACCACGATCTTCGTCGGCTGAGCGAGCTTGTCCACGTGAAGCTCAACCTCGAAATGGCCGCGACGGAAGAAATGCTCGCCATCGCCTGCGACGTCAAGCCCAACCTTGTGATGCTCGTGCCCGAAGGCCGCCAGGAGATTACGACCGAAGGAGGCGTCGACGTCGCGGGGCAGCTCGGCCATCTGACGCGCCAGGTCGGTCGCCTTCGGGACGCCGGGCTGGTTGTCTCGGCGTTCATCGACGCCGAGCAGCGGCAGATCGAGGCGGCGGCGAGGGCGGGCTTCAGCGTTTGCGAAGTTCACACCGGGCCGTATGCCCATGCGTTTCACCAACGCGGCCGCGATAGCCGCAGCCGCGAAGTCCTCGCCGAACTCGACAATCTCCGGGCCGCGGGCGAGCAGATCCAGTCGCTGGGCATGCGTTTCAACGCCGGTCACGCGTTGAACTATTTCAACGTCCAGTCCGTGGCGGCGCTGCCCGGGGTTCGGGAATTACACATCGGCCACGCCATCGTCAGCCGATCTGTCTTTGTGGGGCTTCGCGAAGCGGTCCGCGAGATGAAGCGCCTGATGCGCGAGGCCGCCGCGAACGCGGGGCAGTTCCTTCCGTTTGCCGCCGATTGACGCCACGCCACGCTCAAGGATGAGAGGATGCACACCATGGATCGGACTACTCCTCGTTCACCGCATCACCCATTCACCCACTCACCCGGCCATCCGCTTGCCGGCGCGTACACCGCGCTCGTTACGCCGTTCTCCGCTGATGGCTCGACGATCGATCTTGTCCGCTTGCGGCAGAACATCGACGAACAGGCGATCGCGGGCATGACCGGCGTGGTGCCGTGCGGCACGACGGGCGAAGCGCCGACGCTGACGGGCGACGAATACTGCTCCGTCGTCGAGGCCGCGATCGACAACGCCAGGCCGCAGGACCTGAAGGTGATCGCCGGTGCGGGTTCGAACTCGACGGCGCACGCGGTGGAGCTGCATCGCTTCGTCGCCGCGGCCGGCGCCGATGCCGCCCTGCACGTCACGCCCTATTACAACAGGCCATCGCAAGAGGGCTTGTATCGACACTTCATGACGCTCGCCGACGCGGTCGAGCTGCCCATCGTCGTCTATCACATCCCCGGCCGCACGTGTGTGCGCCTGGAGACGGCGACGCTGGCGAGGCTCGCGCAGCATCCCAACATCGTCGCAGTGAAGGACGCCACCGGCTCGCTCGCGCAGGCAGAAGAGCTGCTCGCGACGACGAAACTCGTCATTCTCAGCGGCGACGATCCGCTGACGCTGCCCCTGCTCGCCATCGGCGGGCACGGCGTGATCAGCGTCGTCGGCAACGTCATGCCCCAGCACGTCGCCGCCATGTGCCACGCCGCGGCGCGAAACGACTGGCAAAGCGCCCGCGCGCAGCACGTCAAGCTCCGATCGCTGGCCGCGGCGCTCGTGACGCTCGATGTCAACCCCGTGCCGATCAAGGCGGCGATGCAGATGCTCGGCCGCGACAGTGGCGCACTCCGCCCCCCCCTTGTCGAAGCGACCGAACTGGTCAAGCTCCAGTTGCGCCGCCTGCTCGAAGAGTGCACCCCGGCGACGCGGATCGAGCGCGTCACGACGACGCTGCCCGACTATGCCCGCGCTCCGTCGCCCGTGCCGCAGTGGCGCAGCCGCATCGAGCCGGCGAACATCCCCGCGCCAAGCGCGAGCCGGTGAAGACGCTCCATCGGGGTCGCGACCGGTCAGAACCGCGCCCGGTCAGAGCCGCGCCCGGTCAGAGCCGCGACCGGTAGGGAGCGGACAGAGGCGCGAGTCAACGGCACGAGCTCGCAAGCTTCCACCGCGTCCGCGACTTCTCCGCTCGCTCCCGCTCGCGGCTCTGACGGCGCGCCGAGCGCGCGAACGATCGCCGCCGCATGTGCTATGCTTCGCAACGCAGTCTCTCCTCCGTGTCTCCGCGCCTCCGTGGTGAAATCTCTTCGTCGCGCAAGCTGTGAACGACCTGCCCTACAAGATCGCCGTGCTGTGTTATCTGTACGATCGCGACGATCATCTGCTGCTGCTGCATCGTCTGAAGGACCCGAACAAGGGGATGTATTCGCCGATCGGCGGCAAGCTCGAAGTCGCCGAGGGCGAGGGCCCGCACGAGTGCGCGCTGCGCGAGATTCGCGAGGAAGCGGGCATCGCGCTCGCGCCGGACGAAATCCATCTCGCCGGCATCGTCACCGAGCGCGCCTATGAGGGCGACTCGCACTGGCTGCTCTTTCTGTTCGAGGTCAAGCGCCCCATCGGCCGCGATGAGATCATCGACATGCACATGAACGAGGGCACGCTCGAATGGGTGCCCGTCGATCACGTGCACGAAATGGACATCCCCTTCACCGACCGCCAGGTCATGTGGCCGATGATCAAATCGCACCGCGGCGGCTACTTCCAGGTGCACATCGACTGCTCGCGCACGCCGATCGAGTGGCGCGTCCACGAAAGCTGGCGGCTGGTGGCACAGGCGTCTCGCCTGTGATCGATGCTTGAGCATGCAAGGCTGGAGCATCGATGGCGACCGGCGCCACACTCCGTGCACCGCGTCGCTTCACGTCAGCCTCCTCAGAGCCATTCGCCATGTCCGATTCTGCCGATCCAGCCTTCGTTCCGCATCGCCCGTATCGACCTGCCGGCGCGCCGGAGGAACTCGCAGCTCAATTCTTCGACATCATGAACAAGCGGCGAACGGTGCGTCAGTTCAGCGATCGTCCAGTCTCGCGTGCAACGATCGAGCAGATCATTCTCGCGGCAGGGACCGCGCCCAGCGGCGCCAACAAGCAGCCGTGGCGCTTCGTCGCCGTGCAAGACGCGGCGATCAAGCGCGAGATACGGCTCGCCGCGGAAGCGGAGGAGCGCGAGTTCTATTCCCGCCGCGCCAATGCGCAGTGGATCGCCGACCTGCGCGCCATCGGCACGGACGAGCACAAGCCGTTTTTGGAGGTCGCGCCGTGGCTGATCGTCGTCTTCAAGTTGATGAAGGACGAGGCTCCCGGCGCGATGTCCGATCAGGTCTATTACGTCAACGAATCGGTGGGGATCGCGTGCGGCCTGCTGCTCGCCGCGGCGCATTTCGCAGGCCTCGCCACGCTCACGCACACGCCCAGTCCGATGAAGTTCCTGACCCGCATCCTCAACCGGCCCGAGCACGAGCGGCCGTACCTGCTGATCCCCATCGGCTATCCCGCCGACGACTGCACGGTGCCGGACCTACGGCGCAAGCCAATCGAACAAATCATGGTGATCGATCGATAGCGGCGGAGGGGACGCGAGCTGCACTCGCGACGCGAATCATCGAGAGTCGCCGCATCGCGTGCTGCACGCGGCCGGCGGTTTCGCAGAGCACCCACGCGAGCCAGTATTTCGCGACGAACCGCGGCAGCCAGCGCGCCGTCCAGCGGCCGCGCGCCGAGATCGTCAACGTGCAGCGCGACGCATCGATCGCGGACAACTCGTAGCCGCACACGTGCGGAAATCCCACGCGCTCGCCGCGCCTGGAGAGGTCGCTGAACGCGAACCCGCGCCCCTCGCGCCAGTGCACGATGCGCCCGACGCGATCCGGCCCGATGCCGCAGAATCGGTGCTCGATGACGATCTGCGCGCCTCGGGGCGAAGATTCAATTGCGCTCGCCGCCGGCGAAATGAGAAGCCGCTCGCGATCCACAAGCCTCACGCGCCGGTGCAGCGGGTCGATCGTGATGAACGTCTGGAAGTCGCGCATCTGGCCCCACGCCGTCGAGGCTGCCATCTCCAGCGGCACGTCGATCGACGCATCGACGTACCAGCGATCGTCAATCTCGATCCGCGGCGTCATTCGCATTGCCCTCGTTTGGCGATGACCGCGCGCGCCGTGGATCCGTTGACGCCGCCGCGGCGATTCCGTCGATCACGTGATCGTGCAGCGTGTGCAGGGCGATCGTTTCCAGCGGCCGCCACCAGAATCGCGGGGAAACCAGCGGCTGGTACGTCGTGACGAGCGTGATCCGCGTCCGCCCCGGCGCGATCGGATCGAACTCGAACGAGCCGCTGATCAATCGCACATCGTGCTCGAAGTGGACGTCCTGATGCGTGACGTCGAAGGCGAGCGCTTTTCCCGGCGCGATCGCCGTCACCTGTTTGGTGATGGAACCCTTGTTATACAAGCATCTGGTGACGTCGCCGACGCTTGTGATCGGCCCCTCAGCACGGATCGGCGCGGGCAAGCCCAGGCGAAGCAGAAGCGGTTTCTCCGCCGGCACGTTTTCATAGAACATCAGGTTGTCCCACAACTCGTCCGGTGCGGCGGCGACGACGCGCGTGGTCCGAACGACCTCCGGCTGCAGCGCGCCCGGGCGGCCTTCAAGAAGGGCCGTCGCCACCGGCAGAAGCATCAGCGCGAACACGGGCAGATACGACCGCTGGCTGAATCCCGTCGCCTTGAGAATCAACCGAAGCGCCGCGCCCAGAAGCGTGCCCACGACGAGCGGCCCGAACATCGCCGCCGCGATCGTCAAGCCGCAGAACAGGCCCGTCAGGTTCATCGTGAAGAGCGCAAACGGCACGCAGATGATGACCGTGAGGATGAGAATGGGCAAGAGAAACCAGCGAACGCGAACGCGATAGCCAAGGATGGCGCCCGACGCGGCCGGCACGCCGAACCAGAGCGACCACGCGCCGATGCCGGCGAGCATCAGCGCCGCGGTGATCCCCACGCCGCACACGATCGAAAGCACCAGTCCGGGCGCCCAGAACACCCAGCCGAGAAAGGGCGGACGAAGCGTGAAGGTCTTGCTGTCCGACGGATCGAACCGCAGGCCGCACTCCGGGCACGCCGACGATTCGAGACCCTCGATGACGTAGAAACACTGCCTGCAACGAGCGACGCCCGAACCGGCGGGTCGATTGAAAATGACAGGCGGTTTCTGCATGAAGGTTCGCCCGCGGCTCCACCGGCGCATGCTAACAGCGCGATGTGTATGATGCCCCGCCCACCTGGAAATCACTTCGCATGCTTGTCGTCTTCTTCGCCGGCTTTGTGGTTCTCATCCTCGCGCTCATCGCGCTCGACATCGGGTTGATCGGGCGGCAGGCGCACGTGATCTCGGTGCGCGAGGCGCTGTGGCGCACCGCCGGCTGGGCGACGCTCGCGTTGCTCTTCAACGTGCTGGTCTATTTCCTGTATGGCCACAACTGGCTTGATTGGAACGAGCTGTACACGCCGCAAGCCGATCCGGCGACAAGCCTGAGCGGCCGCGACGCCGCGATCAACTTCTTCACCGGCTATCTCGTCGAATACTCGCTGAGCGTCGATAACCTCTTCGTCATCGCCACGATTTTCGCCTATTTCCGCGTGCCGCTGATGCAGCAGCATCGCGTGCTGTTCTGGGGCATTCTGGGCGCGCTGATTCTGCGCGGCATCATGATCGCCGCCGGGTATGCGCTCATTCAGCGGTTCTTCTGGATGGCGTTCGTGTTCGGCGGGCTGCTGCTGCTGACGGCAGTGAAGATGATGCTTTCGCGCGTCGAGCAGATTCATCCCGAGCGCAACCTCGCGGTAAGACTGGCGCGAAGGTTCTATCCCGTCGTGACGGACGTCGAGGGGACGCACTTTTTCGCGCAGGCGACCGACGCCGCCGGGCGCGTGCGGCGAGCCATCACGCCCATGTTCCTCGCCTTGCTGCTCGTCGAGACCAGCGACGTCATGTTCGCCATCGACTCCATCCCCGCCATCTTCTCCATCACCACCGATCCCTTCATCGTGTTCACGTCCAACGTCTTCGCGATCTGCGGCCTGCGGTCGCTCTACTTCGCCCTCATCGGCTTCATGAACAAGTTCCGCTACCTCAAGCCGAGTCTCGCGATCCTGCTGGCCTACATCGGCGTGAAGATGATCTGGAACGGCTATCACCACGACAGCCCCGAAATGCACATCAACAAGTTCCTGTCGCTGGGAATCATCGGCGCCATCCTCGCCGTCGGCGTGCTGGCGTCGCTCTTCGCCGATCGGCTCGATTCCAAGGATTCAGAGTCTGTGTGACGACGCGCATGGAATGGATCGCCTACATCGTGGCGGCGCTGTTCGTGCTGCTCGGCGCTGCATGCCTCGTGCTCGTGGTCCTGTCGCTGCCCGGCGGGTGGGTGATGCTCGGCCTGGGCGTCGTCATCAATCTGCTCGACGGACTCTATTTGCCCGAGACAGCGGCGGAAACGTTCCCCTGGTGGCTGCTCGCTTGCGCCTTCGCATTGTTGTGCATCGGGGAATTGATCGAATTCGTCGCGGGGATCGCCGGCGCCAAGCGCGGCGGGGCGACGAAGCGGGGCATGATCGGCTCGCTCATCGGCGGCATCGTCGGCGCGATCGTGCTGTCGCCCCTGATTCCCATCCCCATCGTCGGCGCGCTGATCGGCGCGCTCGTCGGCACGTTCGTCGGCGCGGTGATCGGCGAACTCGGCGGCGCCAGCCCGATGACCGTCCGCGGCTCCATGAAGCCCGCCATCGGCGCCTCGATCGGCCGCATCGTCGGAACGACGTCCAAGCTGGGCATCGCGATCGCGGCGTGGATCGTCATGTCCGTCGCCGCGTTCTGGCCCTGATCAAAGGTGTCAGCCTGATCAAAGGTGTCAGGAACCGTTTTTGCTTCGCTCAGCGGGTGCTCGTCCGAGTGCGCTTGCGCAGGGGCTTCTTGGACGTCGCCGCCGGCCCTTTCACCTTCCGCGGCCGACCCTGCGGGCGGATCGTCGATTGGAGTTCGAACCGCTTGATGATGCGGCTCGTCCATGATTCAGACCCCAGGGGCCGGCCGCGCTGGATTGTTTGCTCCATCGAATCGCGTTCGGCGGCGGACTCCGGCCGGTTCACTTTCGCCAGCCAGCCCGCCGGTCGCAGCGCGCCCCTTTCGCCTCGCCCCGCACGTTCGGATTCCACCGGCCAGGGCGAAAGAATCGCGCGCGCTTCGGCATCGCCTCGCGCCCACCGGTGCAGGCTCGACCATCGCCAGTTCTCCGCTTTGCGCACCAGCCCCGCGCGCACCGGGTTGCGCTCGACGTATCTGCACGCAGCGGCGAGATACGTCTCCATCTCGATCAGAAACGACTTGAAGCGGCCCTGATAGACGTGCCCGCCGCCCGTCGAGCCGCGGCTGGCGTGCCAGCGCTGCGTGTGCGTCAGCGTCAACCACCCGACGAACGAAGAGAGAATTCCGTCCGCGCGCGGCTGGAGGACCATGTGCCAGTGATTGGGCATCAGGCAATACGCGATCAGGCGCATGTCCGGCTCTCGTTCGACGGCTTCTTCGAGGATGCGTTCGAACGCGGCATAGTCGTGATCGCCGCGGAAGATGCGCATCCGCCCGTTGCCGCGGTTGAGGACGTGATAGGCGTATCCCGCCGCCTCGACTCGCAGTGGTCGTCCCATGCGGGTATCATGCCGCGAGCGGCCTGGATGTGTCAAAACAACGGTTCCTGACACGAACGCCACGAAGATAAGCTACAAAGCGTGTTGGTACAGGGCTTTGCGCGCATCTGATCGTGGGATGGTGAGCAGTTTGTACGACTTCGGCCTGCGTTTGACGGCGCGTGGCTGATGCCGGCCGGGGCGCAGCCGATTCACCACGAATCGCGGCATTTCATCGCCATCGCGTCGCA
>CAZLDF010000538.1:0-5026 GCA_964558095.1 uncultured Isosphaeraceae bacterium
TTGGTACCCCGGCTCTCCGAGCCGGTCCTTTCGGTACCCCGGCCCTCCGGGCCGGATTTCTTGGTACCTCGGCTCTCCGAGCCGGAATTCCGACGAGCGAAACTCGTTTTCTTCAGCGCGGCGGCTCGGAGAGCCGTGGTACCGAAAACGGTTCGGACAACCGTGGTACCAATCTCCGTCGTGCCAATTCGACACGTTCTCGACCCAGTCGCCGACGAACTCACATTGCTTGTCGCGAAGCCAGCGCGAAGCGCGATGGACAGCGTCGTGCTTTTCGTCCATTCCGCAATCAGCGAGCGCATAGAGGGCAAGGCCCGTGTCCCAGCACGGGCTGAAGCACGGCTGGATTCGGATCCGCCCGTTCTCTTCGATGAAGAACGCATCGAGTTCCCGCTCGGCTCGCGCGATCACGCGGTGATCGCGCTTGTACCCCAGCGCATGCAATGCGATCTGCAAATAGACCATCGGCGGGAAGATCGCGCCGAGGCCCGCGGTCGGCGCGGGCGCGTCCCGGCCCGCGCGGCGCAGGATCCACTGCTCGGCTGTTCCGATCGCCAGCCGCCGCAGCGGCGTGCCGCCCACGTGGTGCAGCAGCTTCAGGGTGCGATCGATGAGTCGGAAGAACGCCCGCCACAGCGGCGGCGAATGTACGACCATCGACAACCGGTGGCGCTCGCGCTGATCGATATACAGCTCGTCGATGCCCTGGTCGCCCGACATTCGCCGCGTCGGCCGCAGCGTCACCACGAGCGACAGCGGCAGGATCATCGTGCGCGTCCACGCGCTCACCTTCGTCAGGTGAAAATAGAACCATCGCGGAAGCAGGACGATTTCGGGCGGGATCGCGGGCACGGCGCTCCACGATACCTGTCCCAGGCACGCGAGGTAGAAATTGCTGAAGCTGTTGATGCGCTCCGCCCCCCCCAGTTCGCGGATGCGCAGCCGAGCGCGGACCATGTGATCGGCCTGCGCGTCGTCGCCGAGCAGTTTCAGTGCGTAGTACGCCTTGACGGTCGCGCTGAGATCGGTGCCTGAACCGGGATACTGCCCCCATCCGCCGTCGGCGCGCTGCAGCGTGCGCAGGTAGGCGGCGATGCGCTGAAGCGTTTCCCAGCCGTCGCGCCCATCGACCAGGGGCTGTCGCTCCTGGCCGAGGATGAACTTCATCAGGATGTACTCGCTTTCGAGGATGCTGTCGCCCTGGAGTTCGCCGCACCAGTGGCCGTCGCGTTTCTGCAGCGACAGCAGCGCATCGATCGCACGATGCAGATGATTCGAGAGGCGGCGGAGTTCGGCGGTTGTAAGCGCCATGGGATCAAAAAGTCAAGAAGTCAAAATGTCAGAAGAGTGAGAATGCATCATTACTCAGCGAACGACTCAACTTACGACGCCATTGTAGCGATCGGTCCGTCAAAACCCGTCGTTCGATAGACCGGCTTTCCCTTCGTCGCTCCCTCGCTTCGTCGCTTCGTCGCTTCAACTTGGTCAAGCTTGTGAAGCGGGATAACATAGCGGCGATGACCGAGCCCGCCACGACGACTGTTTCGCATGCCGCGGTCGCAGCGTGCAGCGAGCATCCGGACACGCGCACAGCCGCGATGGAAGTGGCGGACTTGCTGCGCGCCAACGCGCCGGCGACGTCGTGCGATCTGCTGGTTGTCTTCGCCAGTTTTCACCACGGCAGCGCGTTCGCCGGCGCCGCGGACCTCATTCGGCGCACCCTGGAGCCGCGTGTGTTCCTCGGCGCGACCGCCGAGTCGGTCGTCTCGAGCGACCGGGAGATCGAAGGCACGGCGGGACTGTCGGCGATCGCGATGCGCCTGCCGGGCGTTGAAATTCATCCGTGGCGCATCGCGCCGGACGCGCCGTTGCGCATGGATCAACCGGATGAGGTGGCGCAGCGCGCGGGCCTCAATCGTCGCTCGCGCGGCATGCTGCTCATCGCCGATCCGTTCAGCACGCCCATCGAGCCGTTCCTCGACGTGCTCTCAGTGCCGGTGGCTGACGGGGATGGCGGTGGGGGGGGGCGCTGCGGGCGTGCCGATCTTCGGCGGGCTTGCCTCCGGCGCCAGCCGGCCAGGGATGAACACGCTGATTCTCGATGATCGCGCATCCACCGTCGGGTCGATCGGCGTCACCTTCAGCGGGCCGATCGAAATCGACACGATCGTCAGCCAGGGCTGCCGCCCGATCGGCGAACACCTGATCGTGACCAAGTGCAAGGACAACGTGATTCTCGAACTCGCCGGGCGCAAAGCGCTCGACGTGGTGCGCGAAATGGCGCAGCGGCTGGCCGACGAGGATCGCCAGATGCTCAGCCGCGGTCTGATGGTCGGGCGGGTGGTGAACGAGTACAAGGAACGCTTCGGTCGCGGCGACTTTCTCATTCGCAATATTCTCGGCATCGCGCAGGACGTCGGCGGCATTGCCGTGGCCGATCACCCACGCGTCGGCCAGACCGTTCAGCTTCACGTACGCGATGCGCGAACAGCCGACGAGGACCTTCACCTGCTGCTCGATGGCCAGGCGATGCAGGACGCGCCCGAGGCGGCGCTGTTGTTCACCTGCAACGGGCGCGGCTCCAAGCTCTTCGATCAGCCTCACCATGACGTCGGCGCGCTGCGATCGCGACTGGGCGAGGCGCCCCTGGCGGGCTTCTTCGCCGGGGGGGAAATCGGCCCAGTGGGGCAGCGGTCGTACCTGCACGGCCACACGGCGTGCGCCGCGCTCTTCCGCATGCACCGCGGTTCTTGATAACCCTGATGATGATGATGATGATGATGCGCCCGCCGCGACCAGTTCGCCGATCAGCACAGTGGGCATTCGTGGTGGCGACGATGGCGTGGGGATGGGCGACCGTGGGCTGCTCGCCGCAGGCGGACGATCGCGAGGGCGGCGGCGCGGTCGCTGAGGATGAACGGAAGCCGCCGCCGGACACTTCATCAACAGCATCAGCATCGCATCGGCTGCCGGATCCGCCGGCGCTGCCGAGTCCGCCGCCGCCGTCCGAACCGCTCGCGAGCGATGTTGACAATGCTCCGCCCGATGATTCTGATTCTGCAGAGCGCTTCGACGATCGCTGGCTCCGCGGGCCCGAGCTGTTCGTTTCGCATCGATTCGATCCGGCGAACATGCCCCAGGCGCGGCCGATCGCGGCGATCTATCAGAACGTCTTGACAAAGTCAGTCACGGCTCGCGCAACCGGCGAACTGGCGGCGATGACGCTCGATGCAGACGTGACGATCGAGCCCGGCGGCTTGTATGAAGTGATCGTGCAGATCGATCGGCGGAAGCACGTGGCGGCCATCACTTCGCCGCCGGGGAGCTATGAAGCCGGACAGGTGATCACGACCGACGGCGCGAGCGGGATTATCTTGAGCGGCCAGGCGGCGAGGATCGACGATGCGCGGCTGAACGATGAACTCTTGCGGCAGGTGGTTCGCAAATATCGAGCCCAATATCGCGGTGTTGAGCGTCCGTTGCTGGCGCTGGACTGGGAGTCGGCGTGGCTGAATCGAGTGACGCATTCCGATCATCCGGGGCACGCACGCGCGGTCGCCGAGGGCGCGCGGGCTTTGGACATCGCCCGCGAGGAATGGCCCGACGCAGCGATCACCTTCTATGGCTGCCCGTGGGGGACATTTCAGCCGACCGATGCCTGGTACGAAACGATCGCGGAGGCGCTTTCGCCGATACTGAGCCGGGTCGATTGGCTCGCGCCGAGCCTGTACGACAAATTGAAGGACGTTGATTCGAGCGAGCGGGCGCTGGAACGCGGCCGGCGCAGATATGAATCGACGCTGCGGCTGGCCTGCCGAGTCGCTCGCGGCCGGCCGATCGTGCCATGGATCAACCACCGCCACTACCAGCCCGGCGCGGCTTTTCATCAGCAGCTTGTCGAAGAGGATGAATTCATCGACCACCTTCGCTGGGCGTGGCGCTTCAGCGAGCATGGCGAGCGCATCGATGGGTTTGTGCTGTGGTATCGCGACCGCGAAACGTGGGAGATGCAGCGGATTCGGCCGATTGGGGCCGCGAGTTCCGTCACCGCGGAAGCGGCGATCGATGATATCGAACGCCGCCGATACGAGTGGATTTTCGCTGTGATGCAAGAACTCGATTAGAGCCGAAGCCAGAGCTCGTCTCGTCGAATTGCATGTAGGGTGGAACTGAGCGCGCCCCGGCCGCGACACATTAAATCGCGGAATCCATTGCATCCCCCTTTGGGGTCATGCGAAAGCAAACAGGACGACGGTGCAGATCGGCTCACCACATACGGCGCGGAATCACCATCATCGGTTGGCGGCGTCGCGATTGGCTCAGCCTTCATCGCCACGCCTCGGAAGGTCATTTCTCGCCCCAGGAACGCAGTTGGTGCAATCTCTGGAGGAACGGAACATTGATGGGATCGAGCTATCACCACAGAAGCATGTCGAGAGCAGCGGCGGCCTTGGCGCTGCTTTTCACGGGGATCGGTGTCGCAGCGGTGCTGGCGCGGCCAGCCGCGGCGAACGATGGAGCGTGGCTGGAGCCCAAGGCGCTCTTCGTCTCGCACAGCTTTAATCCCGTTGCGATTCGGCCCGCGCGGGCCATCGAAGCTGTGTACCAGAACGTACTCAGCCCGTGGATTGAAGCCACCGCGCGGGGCACCCTCAATCGCATTCGCTTGAACGTGGATATCACGATCGAGCCTCAGCGGCTCTATGAGACGACTGTTTTCGTGGACGGCGACAAGCACGAACTGATCGTCACCAGTCCTCCAGGCTTCTACCCGGCGGGGCAGATCATTCGCACGAACTCGACGAGCAACACCGCGTTTTACGACGCTCGGGCGCTGATCGAGGACGCCGTGCTCAACGAAGAAGCCTTCGTGCTGTGGCTGACGCGACGTCGCGAGCTCTGGCAAGGTTCGCAGACGCCTGTGGTCGCGCTGGATTGGGAAAGAAGCTGGCTTCGCCGCGTGCTGGATCCGGCGCATCCAGGCCACGAGGCGGCGGTGCTGGAAGGCGCGCGGGCGCTCGATATC
>CAZLDF010000539.1:0-8590 GCA_964558095.1 uncultured Isosphaeraceae bacterium
CAATAATATATTGTGTCCCTGCTCCGCCAGGCGCGCGATCGTCCCGCCCATGCCGAGCTCCTGATCATCCGGGTGCGGACCGACGACGAGGATTCTCATGCGAGGAATTTACCACGGCGGTCACAAAGAAGCATGGAGGGAGAAGTGTGACGATTGCGGTCCTCAAGTATCGAGATTCAGACTTCAAAAGTGCCTCGGTGTCGCTCCGCGTGCTGCGCGGGGGGATTCTCAGCCGCCGTCGAAGCCGGGAATGTCAGGCAGCGCGCCGGGCGGGTCGTTCAATTCGCTCGCCAGCAGATCGCGCGCCAGTGCGTCCAGATAGGTTTGCAGCGACTGCGCCAGTTCGCGATCGTCGTTGCCGCGCGCGAACTGCAGCTCGGCGGCGCATCGGCAGAAGTGGGCGAGCTCCGTTCGCCGATCGATCAGCCACGCGTCGTCGCCCGGAGGCCGCGCGTGCATTGCGACGATGTTGCGTGGATGCAGGCGCGATTCGCCCAGCGCCGGACGTACGACCAGCGCCAACCGTCCGGTGAGTCGAGCGCTCGGCGCGATCGAGTTAATCGCGTTCGCGTGGCGGCGCGCTTCGGGCCAATCGCCCATCACCATCGCGGCGACGGCGAGCTTGAGAAAGCCGCTCATGTCGCGCGTCGGCTGTTCGAGCGCGCCCGGTGCAAGATTCCACGGCCCCCACGCGCTGAGGTTCGCTGCCCCGCCGCCGCGCAGCGCCATCGCCTCCTCCGCGCTGCGCATCAGGCGATACAGAAGCAACAGGCGGCCGCCCGCCTCGCTCGCCGCGTCGCCGGCCGCCCACGCCTCGGCCCAGTCCGCGCGGGCGCTATTGATCAGGTTGCGCAGCTCCTGCTGGCGCCCGCCCGTCAGCTCGATGACATCGCGGTCGAGTTCCGCCAAGCGATCTTCCAGCGGCAGCGGGTAGAACCACGCGAGCTGCCGCTGGAACGAATCCATCGCGCGCACGGTGTCGTCGCGCCGGTTCATGTCAGCCAGGGACGCGCACATTCTCCTGACTTGATTGTGAAATCGCGACTCGGCGCGCGGATTGATGCGCGCGACGCGATCGACCCACCCATCGACGTTTCGCACTCGCCGCACATCCTCGACAAGCTGGGCGTGATCGGCGAGGAGCGCGCCGACCGCGACGTCCGCTTCACTCGCCGGCTCGCTCGCCAGACGCCGCATGACGCTCACCACCTGCTTTTCCGCCGCCAGGGCGTCGCGCAGCAGCCGCTCGTACACCTGCCTCAGGTCCGAGCGTTTGAGCGCATCGGCTTTCAGCTCACGCGTTTCGATCATCCGATCGAGCAGGCGGATGAGCAGCGGCAGTTGCCGCAGCGCGATGGACGCGCGTTCGCTGGACGCCAGCATTTCGTCGATGAGCGCATCGACTTTCGCCAGTTCGCGCACCTCGACGTTTGCCTCCGCGAGCGCCGTGATGCGGCGCATGAGCGCTGCGTGCCGCCCGGCGCCGATCAGGTGCGGGTGGGATGCGCGATCGACTGAATGTCCCGCCGCGGTCATCAGCGCCTCGACAAGCCTGGTCGTTCGAACCTCCTTCGCCGGCGCGTCGAGCCACGTCAGATCGTGAATCGTCTCGACGGCGTCGATCAGCGGCGCGAGGGCGGCGATGGAGCGCTGCGAGCTCGGCTGCAGATCGACGAAGCGCTCGGCGAGCCGCAGTTTGTCGGCATGCGCAAGCAGCGCTTCACGAGTCGGCTGGTCCAGTGGAGCGTTCAGGATTCGCGTTCGCAGTTCGCCGGCGTCGCGCGGCGGGTCGCGCCGGCGCTCGCCGCTTGGTTCCATCGGCGTCGTAGCCGCCGGCGGCGGGGCGCGCAGGTCGAGCTGCGATCGGCGCGGCCAAGGAGAGGTTGCTTCATGCGGAGGTGAACCCGAGGCCTCGACAATCGGCGCGATGAATGCGAGAAGGGCGTCATCGAAGGACGCGACATCAGTGGTCATCAGCGCTGCCGTTCGCAGCGGCTGGTGTTCGACGAATCGCCGCAGCGCTGCGCGCGCCGCAGCGCCTGATGCACCGTCGGCCTCGTCCGACGCGGACGTCGCCAAGAGCTGATCGATCGCGTCGCGATTGGCTGTAAGTCGCGACGCGGCGACGAACGAGACATCACCGCTCGGGCCCTGTTCATGGCACCAACGCAGCAGGTTGGCCAGCGCGTGGCGCAGGTGAATCGACGCGAGGGAGGCGATGTCCGCTTCGCCGGCGGCGGCGAGCGCGGCTTCGCGGTTCTGCCGCTCCGTGTCGAGCTCCCGAGCAAGCGCGAGCGCTGCGGTGAACTCGCCGAGGGCCCGCGGGAAGCCGGCGCGGGAGTACCTCAAACCCAGCGCCCGGGGGCGGAGCGCGCCCAAAAGAAGCGCCAAGAGAAACCCGATCAGGCGTCGCACCGAGCGGCGCATGTCAGCGCGCTCCTTGCGCCAGGACCCGCTGATAGATGGCTTCGAGTTCGCGCACCATGACATGATGATCGAATTTCGCGGCGCACAGTTCGCGCCCGCGGCTGGCCATCGCGGCGCGCTCGACGGGATGGTCCATCATCCATACGACCGCCTGGCGAAGCCTCGCGAGATCGCCCGGCGGCACGAGCCGGCCCGTCTCGCCGTCGATGCACGCTTCTTTCGTGCCGTCCACGTCATAGGCGATCACCGGACGATCGCTCAAGAGCGCCTGCGGGACGGTTCGCGGCAAACCCTCGCGATAGCTCGCATGAACAAGGGCGTCCATCGCGGCGAGGTATTTCGGGATCTCCTCCGAAGGCACGAGGCCTGTGGTGATGACGCGGTTCGCCAGGCCCATGTCGCGGACGCGGCGAAGCAGCCGCTCGCGCCACCAGCCGTCGCCGACCCAGAGTAATTTCAGGTCGATTCGCTCGTTCATCAGCGAGCCAAGGGCATCGAGCAGGTCGTCGTGCCCCTTGAGTTCAGCGAGGCGCGCGACCGTGCCCAACACAAAGTCGCCCTCGTTGAGACCCAGCTCGCGCCGAACGTCTTCCCGGCGCCACTTCGGATGCAGGTAGCGATCGATCTCCATGCCGGAATAAACGGTGTCGTATTGATCGGGCGAGCCGACGCGCGCTGCCAGCGCCTGATCGCGCATCGCCTTCGCGACGCAGATAATGCGATGGCATCGTCTGGCGGCCCAGCGCTCGCTGTGGAGGTAGATCGCGTTGCGCCATTTCGTTTCGTATGGATGAAACGGCAGGCCGTGAATCGTGTGGACGACGCATGGCACGCGCAGCTTCCACGCGGCGGCTCGGCCGAGGATGCCCGCCTTGGAAGAGTGCGTGTGCACGACGTCGGGCTTCCACATCGCGATGAGCTTGCGCAGATCGTGATAGGCCCTGAGGTCGCGGATCGGATTGAGTTCGCGCACGAGATGGGGCGTTTCGATGCATTCGATGCCGCCGTGCGCCTGAACTCGTGCGAGGAGCGATCCCTCGGGCCCGTAGATGGGCCCGAAGACGAGCGAAACGACGTGCCGATAGGGGGGGCCGACCTGCCCCTCGCAGGAAAGCACGGTGTTCTCCTGCGATCCGCCGAGGATCAGGCGCGTTGAGATGTGCATGATGCGCATGGGGGACGAGAAGTGTATCGTGCCTCGACGAGCCGCCGACGAACGAGGCAGCGCGACCGTCGAGCGTACCCCGAATCGCTCGGCGCCCTATGATTGCGGCATGTACGCGATCGAAGTGGAGCAGGAAGCCGATGGCCGGTGGCTTGCGGAGGTGCCGGACCTCGCGGGTGTTCTGACATATGGTCGCACGCGGGATGAGGCTGTGCGCAAGGCGCAGGCGTTGTCGCTGCGCGTGCTTGCGGAGCGACTGGAGAACGGCGAATCGTTGCCTCACGTCGAGAGTGTGTTCTCGATCGTGGCGTGATCGTCATGGAGCGATGGGCTTCAACGCGCGCTCGGCGAGTCTTGGCAGCCCTGCTTCGAATAGGCTGGACGATCAAGCGACAAAGCGGATCACACCGGACGCTCGGTCGCGAGGGTTGGCCGGACTACGTCTTTGCGTTTCATGACGGCGAAGAAGTTGGTCCTCGCATGCTGTCGCGAATCGCCAAGTAAACTGGGCTCACCCCCGAGGACTTGTGATCGATCGACGGTTGCCGCGGGTACGCGGTGCTGAACGCCGGGCGGGAACGAGGCGCGACGCCCGCGCGGCGGAATCACTTCAGCGATTGGCTCGCGCGATATTTGATGACCTCGACGTTCTCCAGCGTCACAAGCCCCTCCTGCACCATCTCGTCGATGTGCGGCAAGAGTTCGTCGATCTTCTCTCTCGTGTCCACGATCTCGACGATCATGGGGAGATCTTCGGAAAGGCGCAAGACCTTGGAGGTGTGCAGCTTGCTGTTGGCGCCGAAGCCCATCGGTCCGCGAAGGACGGTCGCGCCTGCCATGTGCAGTTCGCGCGCCTTGAGCACGATCGCCTCATACAGCGGCTTGCCGTGCCACTTGTCGGATTCGCCGAAGAAGACGCGAAGGAGGCAGCCCTTTTCGTGTGACTTCATGAATCAGCCTCCCGCGCCGATGAAGTGTTGCGTGAGTCGATAGCCGAAGAACACCGCGGCGATTCCGACGCCGTTGCTGAGCACAATGTTCGCCGCGGCGCGGGCGTATTCGCCGTCGTCGAGCAGTTGGAACGTTTCCCAGCCGAAGGTCGAGAACGTGGTGAACGCGCCCAGCAGGCCGACGAGTGCGAAGATGCGGTACTCTTCGCGAACCAGGTGCGGCCCGGCGAAGACCGCGCCCAGTACGCCGATCGCAAGACAGCCGACGACGTTCACGACCAGCGTGCCCCATGGGAACGCGCCGCCCGCGGCCTTCTGCACCACGCCGGCCAGCCCGTAACGAGCCAGGGCGCCCAGCCCGCCGCCGCCGGCGATCAGAATCAGCTTCATCAACATCGGACTATTCCTCGCACGGGTTCCGGCTCGATCCACCGCCGGATCGGGGCGTCACTCGGACATGATCGTCATCATGCTCTATACTGCGCAATCGTATCAGTGGGCGCTCATGCGGCGCAACTGCCCGCTCGACCCGTACCTTCGTCGAAGACTCCTCAGGTACGGCTTCAATCTGAAACCTGGGTTCTGACCTCTGACCTCTGACCTCTCCCCCCCATGCCCTACACACTCCAACCCGATCAGGGCTACGACCTCGAAGTCGAGGATGTCAGCTATCTCAAGGAGCACGTCGATGCTCCTGACCGCTGGGTGCTCAACTTCGGCCCGCAGCACCCGGCGACGCACACGACGCTCCGCATCATCCTCGAACTCGACGGCGAGCGCGTCGTCCGCGCCACGCCTCACATCGGCTACCTCCACAGCGGCTTCGAAAAACTCGGCGAGCATCACGATTACAACCAGTACGTGTGCACCGTCAGTCGCATGGATTACATCAGCCCGATCGTCAACGACATCGCGTGGCACCACGCGGTCGAGAAGCTCCTCGACATCGATCTGACGCCGCGCTGCAAGGTCGTGCGCACGATTCTTGCGGAACTCGGCCGCATTCAGAATCACCTGTTGTGCGTCGGCGCGGCGGCGCTCGATCTTGGCGCGTTCACGGGATTTCTCTACGGCTTCAACGAGCGCGAGTTCATCTACGACATCATGGATTACATCGCCGGCCAGCGCTTCCACCCCGATTACACGCGAGTGGGGGGCGTGATGCGCGACCTGCCCGATGAAGACGTCTTCAAGAAGATGGTCCGCAACTTCATCGACGTGCGCATGCCCAAGGCCATCAAGGACCTCGAAACGCTTCTCAATCGCAACCGCATCTTCATCGATCGCTTGCAGAACGTCGGGGTTTTCACCGAGGAGGACGCGATCGCGTGGTCGGTCACGGGTCCGCTGGCGCGGGCTTCGGGCGTCAAGCGCGACCTGCGCAAGGACGAGCCCTATCTGTGCTATGCCGACAATTGGGACGGTCAGGGCGCGGAGGCAGTGAAGTTCGCCGTGCCGATCGCGACCACCGGCGACTGTTATGCGCGTTATCTCGTGCGCGTCGAAGAACTCAAGCAGTCCGTCAAAATCATCGATCAGCTCATCGACAACATCCCCGCTGGGCCGATCGACGCCATGCCCGACGGCAAGACGCGACTGCCCGCCAAGGGCGACGTCTATGGTTCGATCGAAGCGACGATTCAACACTTCGAACTCATCATGACCAACCGGGGCTGGGACACGCCCGTGGGCGAGTGCTACGGCGCGATCGAAGGCCCCAACGGCGAGTTGGGGTTTTACATCGTCGCGGACGGCGGGCGCTGCCCGTGGCGGGCCTCCACCCGGCCGCCATCGTTCATTCACTTTCAGGTTCTTCCCAAGATGCTGGAAGGCCACATGCTCGCGGACATGGTTGCCGTGCTCGGTTCACTCAACATCATCGCGGCGGAGCTGGATCGGTAGGCATGAGGGACTAGTGACTAGGCACTAGTCCAGATTCCAGGTGGTGTCACTCCGAGTCCTTCTGACTAGTGCCTAGTCCCTAGTTGCTAGTGCCTGAGACCTCATATGGCCTGGACAGTCAAACCATCATCGACCATGCAGATCCCACGGCGGAGCGAGCCATACGTCACCGCCGAGATGACCAAGCACTGGACGAAGGAACTGCTGCCGCGATACGAGACCAAACAAGGCGCGCTCATGCACGTGCTGCATGATGTGCAGCGAGAATACGGCTACATCCCGCATCAAGCCATGGAGGAGATCGCCGCATTCCTTGATCTCACACCGGCGGACGTCCTCGACACCGTTTCCTTCTACGAGGAATACCACACGCACCCCGTCGGCAAGTACGTCATCGGCGTCTGCCAGTCGATCGCGTGCGAAGTCTGCGGCCACGAGGCGATCCTCGACCATCTGCGCGACAAACTCGGCATCGAGCCGCACGAAACCACCGAAGACGGGAAATTCACGCTGCTGGCGATGGAGTGTCTGGGCGCGTGCGAGGGCGCGCCCTGCGCGCTCGTCAACGACACGCGGCACGACAACCTGACGATCAACGGCATCGACCGCGTGCTCGATAGCTTGCCGGAGTAGAATCAACTCGCGAACAGTGGCACAGGCGTCTCGCCTGTGATCGCATCTTCGGCTTCGACGGCCGAAGATGCGATACGGAACGGGCAAGCTCGTGATTTCGCAGCGATTCGAAAATGAGTCGCACGCGACTGTTCCAATACGGCTGAACGGGACTATCCCGCGAATCGTTGCCTCATGGAACACAGGAACTCCAAATCCCTCATGCGATCGCTCGGCGAGTTCTTCGGGCACATCGCGCGCGGCGTCAAGACCGACCCCGCGAAGAAAGTCGTTCGCAAGAACGTCGAAGAGGAGCGCCGCGGCAACGTGACGCTTCGCCGCACGACCATCGAAGAAATCGAAGTTCGCAAGGAGCCGCCATGAAGACGACCTCCAGCCGCCCGCAACCGAGCGAGTACGCTCCCTACTACGCGAAATACATCGATCTCGTGCCGGAGGACGGCGTCCTCGGGGCGATGCGTTCACAGCTCGATGACGAGTTCGCGTTCCTTCACTCGATTCCCGAAGCGCAAGCGACGATTCTGCATCCGCCGTACACGTGGACGATCAAGCAGGTGATCAACCACCTCGCCGACGGCGAGCGCATTTTCAATTGCCGCGCGCTGCGCTTCGCGCGAGGCGATGGCACGCCTCTTCCCGGCTTTGACGAAAACCAATATGCGAGGACCGCGGGAACCGACGAGCTTGAGCTTGGCGACCTCGTGCGCGAGTTCGAGTCGGTTCGCCGCGCCACGATCGCGCTGTTCGAGAACCTGCCCGAAGCAGCGTGGACGCGCCAAGGCGTTGCGAACGACAATCCCGCGAGTGTTCGAGCGCTGGCCCGCGTCATTGTGGGTCACGCCCGACACCACCTGGTGATCGTCAGAACCCGCGTTGGCGCGAGCCATGCTGCTGTGACGACCGCGCGAAGCAGGTAGCTCTCTGGCGATGGTCGCTCGTCGCTGCGCCGCGGCGGCGGCGGAGCGCGTTCACGGCGCGACGGGTTCGTCAAGCTCGCCGATCGCGGTCAAATACTCGCGGTCCGTGTAGAGCATGGCCACATATTGCATGAACACCGCATGGCCCAGCGCATCGCCCGCCGCGAGATAGAACACGCCGTCGTTCTGTTCGACGGGGCGCCCGGCGTCCGCAAGCAGGCACATGCCGTAGTCCGCGCCGGCGCTCGACGATTGCATCCGCGGCTGCGCGGTCTGGCAACCCGTCATCGCGCAGCAGCAGAGCGCGAAGAGACCCGCGAACGAACGAAATCGAAGACGGAGACCGGCACGCGACATGGGGCGCTCCTTCGCTGGCGAACAGCAGGTCCGAGGACCTGCGCTTCTCGGACGCTCTCGTATCGACGTGATCCACGGGTCGGTGAAATGAAGTTCCCCGCGCCGCTCCGCGCGCTTGTGAACGACCTTTCATGGGCGCGAAACGCACCCCCGGCGAATTCGTGACCGCAATTCAGTGCACGAGCGCGCTTCGCGCGTCCGATAATACGGAACCGCGCCGGGCCGGCTCCGTATCGCTT
>CAZLDF010000540.1:0-3743 GCA_964558095.1 uncultured Isosphaeraceae bacterium
ATTGTTCGAGCTGGGCGACCTTGCGGCGCAGCTCGGCGGCGGCGGCTTCGGCCTGATTGCAGTCGGCCGTACGCGCTTCAAGGCTCGCCAGCGCCTGATCGAGCTGATCCGAAAGGTCCTTCAGGCGCGATTCGGAGTCCAGCAGCGATTGCTGAACCACGCTGCGCTCGGCTTCGAGGCGCTTGGCCTGCTGCTGCATTTCCTGCTGCTGCTTGTGACAGGCTTCTTCGAGCTGGTCGAGGCGCTGGCGTTCGGTGCGAAGCGTTTGCTCGCGCCGGTGCAGTTCCTGCTGAAGCGTCGCCGCTTCCTGCTGCTGTGTGGCCACCTGCTGCTGTTGATTCTGCATTTCGCCGGCGGCCCGCGCCTGCTCGGCCTCGAACGCCTGACGCTGCTGGTTGAGCTCGGCTTCGAGCGATTCGAGCGCTTGCTGTTCTTCGTGCAGTTGGTCTAGGCGCCGGCGGTGCTCGGCCTCGGCGCGGTCGAGTTCGACAGCTCGCTGTGACAGAGTGGCGACTTCGACGTCCTGGTCGCGCTTGGCGCTGCGCAGCCGATTGAGCTGCTTCTCGACGTCGCTGAGGATTCCCATCACTTCGTCGCCGATGGACGAGGAATCCGAAGGCGCTTGCGTGCCCGCCGAGGGATCAAGCGATGCGTCGTGAAGCTGTTTGAGTGGATCGGGCATCGTGCTCACCCCTGCCTTGGCCGCGCGTTGGCGCGGCACCGGCGCGTCTGTGGTTGCACGACCGCTATCGTCCGCCGGGTTTCGCCGCTCCACCCGCTTGTACGCAAGTGCTTGCCGCCGCGTGACTTGCGCGCCGCATAACCAGCACAATCGCTCAAGGGCCTTCGCCCACCGGCGACCTATCGGAGCTAAGATGCCCGACCTGTCACGTTTGGGACGAACCATGACAACGCTGACGCGCCCACGCGCGGCCAATCCACACGAACACTCACTCGCATTCGCCGGCCGCGCGCCGCGCGGGTTCGATCCCGCGCTGCGGCCAATCATCGAGCACGTCCGCGCGGGCCGGCGACTCAGCATCGACGACGGGCTCCTGCTTTATGAGACGCCCGACATCTGGACGCTGTGCGAGCTGGCGGATTTCGTTCGCCGTCGGATGCACGGCGACGTCGCGTATTACAACGTCAACCGCCACCTGAACTACTCCAACGTGTGCGCGCTCTCCTGCACCTTCTGCTCGTTCTATCGCAAGAAGGGCCAGAGCGGCGCGTATGAACACTCGATCGAGGACATCCGGCGCGAGGCCCGCGCCGCCGCCGAAGCCGGCGCGACTGAAATCCACATCGTCGGCGGACTGCACCCGTGGCTGCCGTTCGAGTATTACCTGGACATGTGCCGGGCGATTCGCGACGTCGCGCCGCGCCTGCACATCAAGGCATTCACCGCGGTCGAGATCGTCCACTTCGTGCGCGTGAGCAAGCGGGCGCGGGACGGCTATGAAGGCATCAAGTCGGTGCTGCGCGAGCTCATGGAGGCCGGCGTGGGATCGTTGCCGGGAGGGGGGGCGGAAGTCTTCGACGATCGCGTACACGACGAAGCCTTCAGGGGCAAGATTCGCGCGGGGCAATGGCTCGACGTCCATCGCGCGGCGCATGAGATGGGCCTCAACACCAACGCCACCATGTTGTATGGCCACGTCGAACGCCGCGCCGAGCGAATCCATCACATGGATGTGCTTCGGCTGGCGCAGGACGAAGCGCTGGCGCGGATCGGGCATCGCGACGATCGCGGGCAGGACGAATCGAGCGCTGCGCCGCAGCGGGGCGAGCCCGCTCGCGAAACGGCTTTCGCCTCCCCGCCTTCGTCGCTTCGTCGCTCCGTCGCTTCGTCGCTCTCCCGGACCGGTTTCTTCCAGACGATCATTCCGCTGCCGTTTTTCCCGGACGATTCCGCGCTCGAGCATTTGCCCGCGCCGACGGGGCTGGAAAACCTGCGCACGCTGGCGATCGCGAGATTGATGCTCGACAACATTCCGCACGTGAAGGCGTTCTGGATCATGCAGTCGCTGGGCATGGCGCAGCTCATGCTCCAGTGCGGGGCCGACGACATCGACGGCACGGTCGTCTGGTACGACATCACCAAGTTGGGGGGGGCGACAACGCACCAGGAAACCAGCGTCTGGGACCTGCAGCGCGCCATTCGCGAAGCGGGCTTCACGCCGGTCGAGCGCGACACGCTCTATCGCCGCGTCATGCGCGACGGCGCATCATGGAGCGTGGTCGAAGATGAGAAGCATCAAAGCTCGAACGCGACGCCGAGTTCGGCGAACAGCAGCGTGGCGCCGATGCAGGCGGGATCCAGGCGCAGCATCCTGGACGCCACGTCGCGATAGGCGGCGACCTGGTCTCGATATCGCTCGGCAGTCGCCGCAAGCTGCGCTCGGTCGATGCGGTCGGTCTTGAAGTCGATGATGCGCGCCGAGATTGGCCGGCCGGCGGCGTCGAGCGTGATGTCCAGCCGGTCGATGAACCCCTGCTGGAGCGAACCGTCATCGCGCAGAACCGCGAACGGCCACTCGCGAAGCAGACGGCAGCGCGAGGCGTCGCGATCGCCGCGCGAGAGCGCGGCGCGGATGTCGCCTGCCTCGAGGAAGCGCTCGAATTCGGCGAGATGCGCCGCGATCCACGCATCGTCGCGGCGCGGCGCGTGCGTCCGGGCCGTGGATCGAAGCATGTCGCGGGTTGCGACATCGAGCCGAACGTCCTCGACATGTTCGATCTGCTCGAAGAAGGCGTGGATGACCGTGCCGCGGTCGCGGGCGTCGCGGTTGGGCAGGCGATCGAAGTCGTCCTCGTGCTCGGAGGGCGGCGGCGCGGGCGAACCGCGAACCGCGCTCGCGTTCACCGGCGCGAACTGGATGATCTCCGTGGAGATCGGCGGGCGAGGCTCGGATGGCGGCGCCGCTTTCGCGGCGGCCTTGCGCAGCCAGTGGCGCTCGCCGCGCTCAAACAGAATCGTCTGCGGCGGCGCGTCCATCGGGTCATCGAGCAGCGCGCCGCGGAGCACGCCTCCGAGCGACTTGGGGACGGCCTTGCTCGTCGCCCCGGCGGGATCGAGCAGGACGTACAGCGCGTGGCGGGCGCGCGTGACGGCGACGTAGAGCGCGCACAAGCTTCCCTTGGCGCTGCGCGTTCGCCACGATTCATACAGCGGCTGCAGCTCCGGAACCAGCGCGCGGGTTTGTTCGTTCGACGTGCAGCAGATGCGCGTGATGTCGCCGGCGACGCCCTCGCGTTCATACATGACCTGCGGCCCCCGGCCGACAAGCTGCGCGCTTCGCCCGTCGAGTTCCGGCAGGACCACGGCGTCAAACTCGAGGCCCTTCGCCTGGTGAATCGTCATCACCGCCACGGCCGACGCCAAAGGCGAGGGCACGGTGCTCGCTTCGACAAAGTCCATGAAGTCGTCGCAGCGCAACGTGCGGCGATCGTCGTATTGCACAGCCAGCTCGACAAGCTGCGTCAGGCGTCGTTGTTGCCACGCGTCGCAATCGCCGGCGATCCGGCGCACCCACTGGGCGATCGTGGTCGCCAGGCCATCGCGCATTACGCGCTTGCGGACGTCGGAAGCGACGCGCCGCCGCTGCGATTCGTCGAACGGGTCGGTCAGACCGACGATGGCGCCCAGGGGCGACGACGCAACGTGAAACGCGCCGGCGGTGTGCGAGGGATGATCGGCCAGTTGCAGCAGGTCGAGGATGGTGTTGACCGGCGCGGTGTCG
>CAZLDF010000541.1:0-6576 GCA_964558095.1 uncultured Isosphaeraceae bacterium
AGCGACCGGATTGTCGATTGAAGAGCTTCGCATGCGCTCGTTCGTCCACATTCTAGTCCATCGCTCCGGCGGTTGAGTTGCCACGGTGGTGCGCGACGCCGTGAACTCGCGCGTGAAGTGCGTGAGCGGTCGCCACTCCGAGCCGCTGGCGGGGTGCACGCGCACTTGCCGCTCACCGACTGGCGTCGCCCGCACGCAAAGGACTTTCCAGTGGGGACGTTCCAGTCCGGTGTGATCCCGGCCCCACTGTGGGGTGACTCAGCAATCACGAGCGAGTCGCCCATGCCACTGTCCGCTCGCGGTCCGCAGAGGCCCCGCTACCAACTTCCGCGAAAACCTGTCACACTGATGCTGGTAAGCGATCCCTGCAGCTCGGTCGCGGTGCTTCCGAATTGGGCTTTGGGATGTCTTGACATTTGGACGCTTTGACTTTTTGATTCTTCCTCTCAACCCATGTCTGAACGCACGCGCAATCTCGTCATCGGCCTCGCTTCGATCGTCGGCATGATCGGGCTGGCGGGGCTGCTGTTCATGTTCGGCGAGCTCGATCGCTGGGTCCACCCCACCTACATCATCACCTTCGACACCAACGACGCCTCCGGCATGCGCCCGGGCAGCACCATCGAGCTGCGCGGCGTGCCCATCGGGCAGATCACCCGCCTCCAAGTGTTCCCCGCCACCGAATTCGGCGTGCGCATGACCGCTGAGATCGAACACGGCACGGCGATCCCCGCCGACGTCGTCGCCTACGCCACGACCCCCCTCATCGGCGCCGCGGCCATGTTGCAGCTTGAACAGCCGAAACAGCGCCAGGGCGATGCGGGGGAGGACATCGCCTTCCTCGCCACCGACGGTTCGGCGGTCATCATCGGCGAGCTCCGCTCGCGCATCCTCGAGCAGATCACCCAGGCCCTCGATGAGCGCACCAAGCCGATCACCGATGCACTCGCGGACTTTCGCACGCTTTCCGCTTCGCTCACCAACCTCAGCGACAACGTCAACGAGCTGCTTCAGCCGCAGAGCCAGGCCGACCTCGAAGGCGGGGCTGAGCCGAACCTCCGCACCGCGATCGCCAGGATGAACCACGCGGTCGATGTCGCGGGCGAAGCGCTGAAGCTCGCGCGCGACTGGCTCGCCGATGAGAACCTGCGGCTCAACGTCACGACGTCGGTTGAGAAGGCGAGTTCGCTCATCGATCAGGCTTCAACGGCGATCGGTGAATATCAGAAGCTCGCGGTCTCGCTCAATCAGCGTTCTGATGAAGTCGTGAAGAAGCTGCTGCCCGCGGCCGACCAGCTTTCGCTGACGCTCGAGGAGATCCAGAGACTGGTCCGATTGGCGCGCGAAGGCGAGGGGAGCGTCGGTCGGCTGCTCAATCAGCCCGACCTTTACAATAATCTGAACGACACCGCAGTGCGCCTGCAGCGCGTGCTCGAAGAGGTGCAGATGCTCATCGAGAAGCTGAAGGCCGAAGGCGTGCGCATCAACCTGTGACGTCGTCGCCTTCGAGACACGGCGAGGCGGTGTTGCGCGGGTTGTTCACGCTCGTGCTGACGACGAATGCGTGCATCTTTCGCGCCGCGAGCGGCTTGAAGAGCGCGGTTCGCGGCCGCTCGCTGAAAAGCCACTCGTCGAAGTGCGACGGCTCGATGATCACCGGCATGCGGTCATGTATGGGCGCGACAACCGCGTTGGCGTCGGTGGTGAGAATGGCGGCGGTCTCGATCGGCTCGTCCCCCGCCTGCCCCCCCTCTCCCCCGTGCCCCCCCCCTCCTCCACTCCACGCCTCCCAGATGCCGGCGAAGCAGAAGATGGGCTCGTCCTTCACGCGGATGTAGTGCGGAATCTTGCCCTCGGGCGTCTTCGCCCATTCGTAAAAGCCGCTGGCGGGAATCAGGCAGCGGCGTCTTTCGAACGCCTGCCTGAACGCCCGTGACTGAGCGACCGTTTCGCTGCGCGCGTTGATGTATGACTTCGATGCGTCCTTCGACCAGAACGGAATCAGCCCCCAGCGCATGATGCGCAGCGCTCGCCCCCCCACCACTTCCCCCACTTCGCTCCGTTCGTCCGCGCGGCACACCGGAATGTCCTGCGTGGGCGCGATGTTGTAGCTGGGCTTCATTTCCGCGGCGGAGGGGAACTTCAGGTTCAGGAAGTCGTGAACCTGCCGCCAGGTGAATTCGCGTGTGAATCGGCCGCACATACTGCTTGATTCTACAAGGCGGCGCCCGGTCGCGAAACAAGGAGCCGTGGTACTTACGTGCCACGCAGCGCCCGCCGATCCTCCCGCGCGATGGACCAAACATCGTGTTCGAATTCGCGCCAGACAATGCGTTTGGCGATGGACATGCCGTTGTTGCGCGCGACGGCGGCGCTGGGAGTGTTTTCCGGTCGGATGAGTGAGATCACTCGCTGGACGGGCCGGTGGTCGAAGGCCCAGTCGCGACAGGCGCGCGCGGCCTCGGTGGCGTAGCCGCGGCCCTGCACATCGCGGCGGATGTGATAGCCGATTTCGATCTCGTCGATGCCTTCGACGGATTGGATCATCGGGCCGCAGTCACCGATGAGTTCGCCGGTTTCGCCCCCCCCATTCTCGCCCAGCGTGACTGCCCAGAGGCCAAAGCCGTCGCGGGCGTAGCGCTCGCGGCACCTGTCGATCCACTGTTTCGTTTTCTCTCGATCGAACGGCGCGGGGTAAAAGCGCATGGAGATGGGATCGCCAAGCACGGCGAGCAGCGCGTCGAGATCATCGGGGACGAGTTCGCGCAGGATGAGGCGCGGCGTTTTCAGAATGACCTTGGGACTCGTCACGTCGTGAAGCGCGCCGCTTCGCCGATGGCGAATTCAAGCTGATCGGTGGTGCCGTGGGTCGCGCACCAGCGTCGGATATAGGGCCAGTCGAGTCGTTCACCCTGCACGACGATTATGTTTCGCGCGTCCTCGATGTCCTTGGCTCGAGTCACGAGGCGCGACCAATACAGCTTGGTGATGATAACGTCCTCGGGCGTCGGAACAAGCACCTCACGATGATGCAGTTTCCCGCGCTTGCGCCGGCGAAAACGCTCTTGATCATGCGGCGCATCGCTCAGCACGAAGAGTTCAACCAGCAGGCTGGCACCATCACATCGGAGCCGATATCGATGCATGCCGGTGACGCCTTCAAAGGTCATTTGGGCTTCAAGCACGAATCCGCTGCCGAGTCGTTGCATAACGGCCTGAATTGTGCAATCGCTCAGATCGATGACCAGATCGACGTCCTTCGTTGAGCGTGGGATGCTGTACATGTTGCCCGCAAGCGAACCGGTCAGCATGTACGCAATGCCCAGATCCTCAAGGGCCCGAATGACTTCGATCGCTGCTTCTTCAACGGTCATGCCGCATGCTCGTATCGCTGAAACAGACGAATGCGGTCGAAGAAGATGCGAAGCACTTCCGCCTCCTCGACATCCGGGAACTGACTGCGAATGCCGTCCTTTGCGATCTCAAAAGTGCTCTGCATCAATTCAAAACATTCGGCCAGACGCTCGTCGGGCGTCATGTCGCGGGCGCGCATGAGCTTCTCGCGTTCAAGCTGCTCGATGAATTCGCGGGTGGGTTCCATGGAGAATAATAGGTCGGGCGTCTTGGGTCTTGGGTCCTGAGTTTTGAGACTTGGGCTCTGCGCAGCGGCAATAGGTGTAGCATTGGCCCAATCACAAGGTCAAGCCCCGTCAAAACACTCCGCATGACCTTGCCACCCGTAGTTCAGTTCGCCACCGCGGCGCAGACTTTTTCCGCGGCGTCTTCAAGATCGCCGGCGATCTCCATCGTCGGCAGCTCGCCGCGCGCCTGTTCGAGGATCCGCCGGGCTTCGATGACATTCGTGCCTTCCAGGCGGACGACCAGGGGCACGGTGAAGCCGACTTCCTTGGCCGCGCTGACGATGCCGCGGGCGATGCGGTCGCACTGCATGATCCCGCCGAAGATGTTGACGAGCACGCCCTGCACGGCGCTATCGGCCAGGAGGATGTCGAACGCCTCGCGCACAGCTTCTTCGGTCGCACTGCCGCCGACGTCGAGAAAGTTGGCGGGCTGTCCGCCGTGGAGTTTGATGATGTCCATCGTGGACATGGCCAGCCCCGCGCCATTGACCAGGCACCCGATGTTGCCGTCCAGGGAGACATAGCTGAGCCCGAACTTCTGCGCCTTGAGTTCCGCGGGGTCTTCTTCCGCGGCGTCAAACATCGCAGCGATCTCCTTGTGACGGAACAACGCGTTGTCATCAAAGTTGAACTTCGCGTCGATCGCCAGCACCTGGCCATCCGGGTGCTCCGTCGATGGCGGCGTGAGCACGAGCGGGTTGATTTCCGCGAGCGATGCGTCGGTCCTCGCGAACAGATTCGCAAGTTTGAGCATGATGCCTACCGCCTGGTTGACCTGCAAAGCCTTGAAGCCGAGATCGAACGCGAGCTGCCTCGCCTCGTAGCCCTGGAGGCCCATGATTGGGTGGATCGGCTGCTTGAGGATCGCGTCGGGGTTTTCCGCCGCGACCTTCTCGATCTCGACCCCCCCCTCGGCGGACGCGATCAGCGTGTTCGCGGCGTTCGCCCGATCGACCGTGATCGCCAAGTAGTACTCATGAGCGATCTCGACGGCCTCCGCGACAAGCAGCCGCTTGACGTCCAGCCCATCAGGCGGAGTCTGCGGCGAGACCATGCGGTTGGTGAGCATGAACTTCGCGGCATCGCGAACATCGTTTACAGATGAGACAAGTTTGACGAAGCCGGCCTTGCCCCGGCCGCCCGCGTGGACCTGCGCCTTGATGACGACCTGTTTCGCCCCGCCGGTGAAGAGTTTCGCTGCGGCCTTCTCGGCCTCGGCGACGGACTGCACCATCGTCCCGCCGGGGACGGGAATCCCTGCGGAGGCGAGGAGTTCGCGGGCTTGGTATTCGTGGATTTTCATAGTTGGTGACAATGATACAGAACAGAAAGAAGACTAACCACAGAGCACACAGAGAGCACAGAGTGAGTGGGGATCTCGGGACTTGTGCTCCTAAGGTCTGCGGGGTCGTCTCACGAGAAACTTTGCCTGAATTGCCATTCGGTCTCTGTGGGCTCTGTGATCTCTGTGGTAAACGCTGCTGGCGATTGTCAAGAACGCTCGCGCTTAACGGTCAGCTCCACGGTCTTGCCGTGCCACGCGTTCGTGCTTCCCCTTTCGTACTGCGATTGCAGCAGCTTGGCGACATCATCCATCGAGCCGTCCGCGGCGATCCACGTTGTGTTGACATCGGGGAAATCGTGCCGGCAGTTGTCGCACTTCTTGTCGGAGCGGAAGCGGATGGGACACCAGAAGCTCTCGACGTTGCGCAGCATCTCCGAGCCCAGCGACCACACGCCCGTCATCCAGTCGCAGTAGAGGCACCAGATGAGGTCGTGGCCGATGAGGCCGCTGAACTTCTGGCGGGAAACATTGACCCATTCGCCCTGGTTGTAGCGCGGGAAGCGCACGAGCAGAATGAGCCACGGATAAACCGTAAGTTCCGCAAGGCGCACGATCCAGAACATCGGCACGACGACCGCCGTGACCCACACCGCGGTGTAGTTGCGCACCGGGCCGACGATGCGGTTGAGCACCTTGATGATCCGCGGCCCGCGCCGCCCTGCTGGATGAGTGAGTTCATGAGCGACCACCCAGACATGCACCGCGACAATCTGGCCGACGATCGCGCCGGCGAGGCCGATCCAGCCGTACACAATCGGCCCGACGACCAGCGGCAGGATCGTGAAGTACGTGACGATCAAGTCAAGCATCGGCGCGCGGCACATGCGCTCGGCGGACCAGCGGCCGGGCGCGCCCAATCGCGGAAGCAAATGCAGCTTCGCCGCGACGATCAGCAGCGCCGCGACTGTAATGCCCGCGGTGAGGAGAAACTCGTTGAGGATCATCGCCCGACTATACCAGCGGCGAGATGCGAGAGCCGTGGCGCAGGCGTTCGGATGTAATCAACGATGAATCCCGTGTAGCCCAGGCCCGGAGGGCCGACGCTCGTTGCCAGTGGCGCGCCGAGCGCACGCGAGCAAACCACTGGAGCAGTTATCAGGTTCCTCCCGCGCCCGCAGGGCGCACGAGGCGCGCATCCGCCCTCCGGGCGAAGGCCATCAGGAAATTTCCACATCCAGGGGCTTGCGAAGCGCTGCGCCCCGGGCAACGGTCGTGCGCCCTGCGGGCGAAGTCGAAAGATGCTTTCTATAGTGAAGCCGCGACACTCACCCCACGACAGCGAGTCTTCGACGCGGCGAGCCTTCGATCGGATGCCATTGAAGATCAGGCGCAACACCGCCAGACGGTGTATAGTCCCCTCTCCCCATTCACCCACGCACCATTGAGAAGGAGACCATGAACATGACAATGCACGCAGGTCGCTCACCGCAGCAGCACGGTTCACACGCCGGTCACGTCCGCATGGGCGGGGGGCCAGGGGGACCGGGGGGGGCGGTCGGCATGGCGTGGTACCCGCGCCAGCACTGGGACACGCTGCGCGACATGTTCACCGACGGCTCGGAGTTCGAGGACACCTACGAAGAGTGGCTC
>CAZLDF010000542.1:0-3650 GCA_964558095.1 uncultured Isosphaeraceae bacterium
GGCGAGCAGAACGAGCGCGGCGCGCACGCGACGGCGGGCGGCGCTCACGCCGCGGTTCAGCCGCTTGAGGAGGGCCGCGTCGGCGAATCGGCGCATGTCGCGCCGCCGCAGCCGTGCGCCAAGCCAGAGCAGCGCCACGGCGGCGGCGATCGCCCACAGCCATTGCCACCCGTCGGGATTGTTCAGGTGAAGCTCCATCGTTCAAGGCAATCTCCGCAATCGAGTGCTCGCGAGGGCGATCTCGATCAGCAGAGCGATCAGCGGAATTGTCAGCAGCGGCGGCAGCGGCACGCCCCACAGTCGCGCCGACTGCACCGACAGCTCGTGATAGTCGGCGTATCGCTTCTGCTCGATGCGCGTGCGCTCCAGTTCGTCGATCGCCGCATAAACCTGGCGGAGCGACGAGGTGTCGGTCGCGCGGAAGTATCGCCCGCCGGTCTTCTCGGCCATCGCGCGCAGCGTGCGCTCATCGACGCCCGGCCCCATCGGCAAGCGCACGCCGGCGAACTCCCTGTAGGCGCCTTCGCCGCCGGCGCCGATCGTGTAGAGCTTCATGCCATAGTGCGCCGCGAGGTCGGCCGCGGTCAGCGGATCGAGCTCGCCCGCGGTGTTCTCGCCGTCTGATAGCAGAATGACGACCTGGCTTTTGATTCGCTGCGCGCCGGGGAAATCGGCCCGCTCGCTGAGCGCCCGCATGCGCTCCACTGCCAGCGCCAGCGCGTCTCCCATCGCTGTCGCGCGATCATTGCGGTCGGCCGAGACGCGAACCTGGCCGATGGAATCGACCAGGTGCGAATGATCGATCGTCATCGGGCAGATGCTGTCGGGGAAGCTGGCGAAGGAGATGAGCCCGATGAGGTCGTCCGGGCGCCCCGGCAAGCCCTCGCCGCCCACGACGAATTCGCGCACGACGGCCTTCACCGCCTCGAGTCGGCTTGTTCGCCTTCCATCGAGCACGAAGTCCGCTTCGAGCATGCTCTCGGAGCGGTCGATGACGAGTTCGATCGCGATGCCCTCGGTCGTGACGCGCGTGTGCTCGTCGGGTTTCTGCGGGCGCGCGACGCACACAACGAGCGTGGCGAGCGCGAGCGCTCGAAGCGCGGGCACGAGCCAGAGAAGGCGCATCGCAAGCGTCGGACGAAGCTCGGCGACGACCGACAGGGAGGCAAATGCGATCGCAGGTCGGCGCCGGCGACTCCGCCGCCACAGCCACGCCGCCACCACGAGCAGCAGAAGCAGAAGCCAGATGGACGGCTGATGAAACGTCATGCGGCGACCTCGCCGGCGCGGTCGGAATCGAGTGTGTGACTCGGCGCGTGTGCTTCGTCGGGGATTGTCTCCTCGACGAATTGCACGGCCGCGTCCATCGCGCCTTCTGCCTCCGCGACCGTGGCGCGGTGCAGCGCAAACTTCACCATGTCGGCCGCCTCCAGGAACGTCGCGAGCGTTCGCTTGTGATGTTCACCCAGCGAAGGGCTTCGACGAGCATCGCGCAGGAACTCCTCCGTCGTCCGCTCTGGCGCCATGAGCCCGAAGCGGCGCTCGATGTATTGCCGGACGATCCCGCTCAGACGCACGAAGTATTCATGCATTCGGCCGGCGGATGGCAGATTCTCGCCAGCCAGTTGATCGAGCTGCTGCCGCGCCCACACATGCGCCGGCGGCTGCGGTCGCACCGATTGAACGGAGCGCATGCGCCGCGCCAACAGCCATGTGAGCACACCAACAAGAGCGAGAATCAGAATCGCCAGCAGCAATGTGCCAATCGTCGATTTCCAGGACCCCGCTCCCTCGGCGGGCAACGGCACCGCGATAGGCTCGGCAGGCTCCCCGAATGCGGCGCTCACGCCTTCAGCTTCGAGCGACGATCGCACTCGGACTACCAGCGGTTCGGTCGCGATCGACCGCTTCTGCGGCGCGGCGCCGCCTTCCGTTTCAGCGACCTGTTCGGTAAATTCGAACGTGAGCGCGGGAATCTCGGCCTGGCCCGCGATGAACGATTCGAGCACGTACGTGCGTCGCCAGTTCGTCGCGCCCGCCGGGACGTGGTCAACCGGCGACGAGACTTGCGAATCGCGTACTGAAAATGGTCCCAGCGACTGGCCAACTTCGGGGAAACTCACCGATGTTCCAGCGGGAGTGCTCGCTTGCAGTGTGAGCGTGACGGTTTCGCCGACGGAAACATCATCGGGCTGAATCAGCACATCCACTCTGGCTCCGCCGGATTCATACGACGCTTCGATCGGCTTGCCGGCGGGCGCGGGGGGGCGCTGGACGGTCGAGCTGCTCTCCGTCGCGGAATCGGAGCATCCGGCGACCAGCAGAAGCATGCAGGTCATCACAGCGACGTGTATGCACTGTCGTTTTTTCATCGCCGCTTCTCCCGGCGGCGGAAGAACCGCACGAGCGGCTCGATGAACGATTGCCCGGTGCTCACACGAATCAGATCGATGCGACTGCGGCGCATCAAGCGTTCAATGGCGTCGAGTTGCGTGCGGCGGGCCTCGTGGTAGGCGCGCCGCCATGCGCGGCTGCCGGCATCGACGGTGACGAGCCGGCCAGTCTCCTGATCGAGCAAGTCGATCAGCGAACCGGAAGGCAGTTCGATTTCCCGGCCGTCGATCACCTGAACCACGATGAAATCGTGGCGGCGCTTCGCCATGCGAAGCGCACGCTCGTACCCGGAATCCTGCAGATCGCTGATGAGAAACACGACGGACCGGCGGCGAAGGATGCGATTGACGTGCTCGAGTGCACCGGCAATGTTCGTGCCGCGGCCCTGCGGCTCGAACGCCAGCAGCTCACGGATGACACGCAGCACGTGCCCCACGCCCTTGCGCGGCGGGACGAACTTCTCCACACGATCCGTGAACGCGACGAGCCCGATCTTGTCGTTGTTGCGGATCGCGGAAAACGCGAGCGTGGCGCCGATCTCGGCGACGAGTTCGCGCTTGAACTGCTCAACCGTGCCGAACTGCTGCGATGCGCTCAGATCAACCATCAGCAGCACGGTGAGTTCGCGCTCCTCGCGAAAGACCTTGACGAACGGCTCGCCGGCGCGGGCGCTGACGTTCCAGTCGATGCTGCGCACGTCGTCGCCGATCTGGTAGGGCCGGACTTCTTCGAATTCCATGCCCCGGCCGCGGAATGCGGAGTGATACTGCCCGGCCAGCACATCGTTGACCAGGTGCGACGTGCGGATCTCGATGCGGCGAATCTTCCTGAGCAGCTCGCGGGGAATCACGGCACTGGTACGTGATCGAGCATCGTCTGGATCACGTCTTCAGAGGTCTTCTCTTCCGCCTCGGCCTCGTAGGTGACGATGACGCGATGGCGCAGCACGTCCATCGCGACGTCCTTGACGTCCTGCGGCACAACGTAGCCCCGGCCGGCGAGGAACGCGTTGGCCTTCGCCGCCAGCGTCAGGTTGATCGTCGCGCGCGGGCTGGCCCCATAGTGGATCAGGTCTTTAAGATGGTGCAGGGCACTCAAGTGCCCAGCGCCAAGGTCCGGATCGCGCGAAGCGAACACGAGGTCGATGATGTATTCCTTGATGCTGTCGTCCATGTAGATTTCATCGACTATGCCGCGAGCGCGTGCGATCGCCGCAGGCTGCATCACCGGCTCGATGTCGTGGGAAGCGGTCGATC
>CAZLDF010000543.1:0-13628 GCA_964558095.1 uncultured Isosphaeraceae bacterium
CAGACCACGGCACCCGCGAGACGCCTCTGCCGCTGCGCTGCAGTCCGTTCACAGTCCCAGCCCGCGCGCGATGATGTTGCGCTGGATTTCGGATGTGCCGGAATAGAGCGTGCTTCCCATGGCGTCGCGCATTTCGCGTTCGTAGGGGAACTCGGTCATATAGCCATAGCCGCCGTGGACCTGAATCGCGTCCATGCAGTTCTTGATGAACGACTCCGATGTGTACACCTTGGCCATTGCGGCTTCGACCTCGGCGTTGCGGTTGAGCCCTTTCAGCCAGCCGATCTTGTACACCAGCGAGCGAGCGGTTTCGAGTCGCAGCTTCATATCGACGATGCGATTGGCGACGGATTGAAACTTTCCGATCGCCTGGCCGAACTGTTTGCGGTGCTGGGCATACGAGACGCACTCTTCGAGCTGGCGTCGCATCGTGCCCAGGCAACCCGCGAGGATCGAGCCGCGCTCCCATTCCATCGAGCAGTTGAACACATCCGCGCCGCGTCCTTCGCGTCCCAATCGATTCGCCGCGGGCACGCGGCAGTTGTCGAAGATGACTTCCGCCATCGGACTGGTGCGCAGGCCCATCTTCTCGATCTTCTTGCTCACGGACACGCCGGGCCAGTTCATTTCGATGATGAAACCGCAGATTCCCATCGCGCCCCATTGCGGGTTCAGCGTGCCGTAGGCGACGATGGTGTCGGCGACCTGCGCGTTGGTGACGAACATCTTGGCGCCGTTGAGGACGTACTCGTCGCCGACCTTCTCCACGCGCGTGCGCATTGAAAACACATCCGATCCGGCTTCGGGCTCGCTGGCGCCGTTGGCGCCGATCAGCTCTCCGCTGCACAATCGCGACAGGTATTTCTGCTTCTGCTCCTCCGTGCCATAGACGAGGATCGGGATCGAATTCGTCCACAGATGCGCGTTCATCGAAAAGATGAGGCCCTGATCGCGGCAGCCGTAACCGAGGCCTTCCATGACGGCCATGGTGGTCATGAGGTCCGACCCCCCTCCGCCGTATTGTTCGGGGATGGGCAGGCCGAGCACGCCGAAGTCGGCGCATTTCTGCCACGCCTCGCGCGAGAACGCGCTGTGGCGATCGGCTTCGATCATGTCATAGGCCAGTTCGGCTCGTGCGAACTCGATGACGGCGTTCTGCAGTTGCAGTTGTTCTTCTGAAAGGCTGAAGTCCATGCGTCACGCTTCCTGAAATCGACGGCACATCGTACTGGCGAATCGGTGGACGCGGCACGATCGTTCGCGCCGCTTACATCCGGCGATATCCCGGCCCGCTGCCGCCCTCGCGCGGCGTCCATCGCGGGCCCAGCACATCCGTCGCCTTGCAGTCGATGCAGTTGGGGGCGTTGATCACCAGCCGGCCGTCCTTCCATTCATACACCCCCGCGGGGCACATGTGCTGATAGAACTCGCCGACTTCCCGCGTGATGTCGGGTCCGGGCAACAAATGCGGCGGAACATCATCGCGCGTCGAGTTGTCGGCCAGAAACACCGCATCGACCTTGCTCATCGCCGCTTTGTCAATGTTCGGAGCCGCATCGGGCGTGACCGCGCGCTCGACGTCGACATCGCGACTCACGCGAAACCGCCCGCGCGGCAGCGCCCCCCCCGTCAGCGTCGCCAGCGCCGCCTTCAGTCCCCCGCGAACAAAGCCGGATTTGAATCCAAGTCGCATGTTGCGACGGCGGTACAAGTCGTCGCGGATGAAACTCGCCGCGATCGCCTGGTCGTATTTCAGCAGCAAACTGGCGTCGGCGTTGCCCGCTGCGAGCGCTTCGAACGCCGCGTCGGCGGCGAGAATTCCCGAGTGCATGGCGTAATGAATGCCCTTGAGTGACGCGACCTCGACGAAGCCCGCCGCATCGCCGACGATGAGGACGCCCGCGCCGGACAATCGCTGCGGAAGCGAATGAAACCCGCCTTCGGGAATTGTCTTGGCGCCCCATTCGATCAGCGTGCCGCCTTCGAGCATGTCGCGCACAAGCGGATGCGTCTTGAACCGTTGAAGCAGTTCATGCACGTCGGTGGAATGGCTTGGGTAGTCCAACCCGACGACGAGGCCGAGCGAAATCAGGTCGTCGCCCATTGGGTACAGCCAGCTTCCGCCGAACGTGTCGCGCGACAGCGGCCAGAGCATCGTGTGAATGACCGCGGCCAGCGGCCGCTTGACTTGCCACAGTTCCTTCACGCCGAGCGCATAAATCTGCGGATTCGGCGACGGAATCTGCCGCCACTGCAAGTATGCCTGCGTCAGCGAGCCGCGCGTTCCCTCGGCGAGAATCGTCACGGTTGCGGCGACGTCGGTCGGGCCCTGGTAGTCGCTGCCCGGCGAACCGTCGCGCTTCAATCCGCTGGGCGTGGTGCGCGCGCCGATGACGGCCTCGCCGCGCACCAGCAGCGATGCAGCCGGATAGCCCGTCATGACGTGCACGCCGAGCGCTTCAGCCCGCTCGCCAAGCCAGCGCACGACCTCGCAAATCGAAGCGACGTGATTGCCTCGGTTGCGCATCGTCGGCGGCGTGGGAATCCGAAATGCGCGATTCCGCGAAAGCAGGTACACGCGTTCCGCCCGAACTTCGCCTCGCAACGGCAACGCGGAAATCGACTCGTCGGGGAACAGTTCAGTCAACGGCTTCGGATTGATCACCGCGCCGGAGAGGCAGTGCCCGCCCAGCGCTGCGGCCTTTTCGAGCACGCCGATTTCCAGCTCCACGCCGCGGCGTTTGCAATGTTGCGCCAGCCGGATGGCGGCGCTCAGGCCCGCCGGACCTCCCCCGATGATGAGCACATCCAGCGAAACGCCATCGTTTGCCGGCGATTGTGCGACGATGAATCGCTCGAGAGGCAGCGGCGGCTGATGTCGGCCAGGTTGAATCGTGCGAAGCTGCGGCATGAACGAACAGACGATGAACCGATCGCCGTCGCAGCGATCGCGAAGCGCTGATTGTACAAATCCCTGTTCGATCCGACAGACGGATTACATCAGGGCCATCGCCTTGTCCAAGCAGATTGGAACCGCGGATGAACGCAGATGAACGCGGATCGCGGCAAGGGCACGAAATCGCCCCCCATCTGCGTTTATCCGCCTTCATCTGCGGTTCCCCGTTGCTCGGGATCATGCGATTGCCTTGCGGATTACATCGCCTTCAATCGCCGAACTTCCTCGGTCAGCAGCGGCACAAGCGTGAAGAGGTCCGCCACGCAGCCATAGGTCGCGTGCTCGAAGATCGGGGCATCTCGCTTGGTGTTGATGGCGACGATGACTTTGCTGCCGCGCATGCCCGCCAGGTGCTGGATCGCGCCGTCGATGCCGCAGGCGATGTACAGCTTGGGCGTGACGACCTTGCCCGTCAGGCCGACCTGCCGGCTGTGCGGTTGGTACCCCGCATCGACCGCGGCGCGCGAAGCGCCGACAGCGCCGTCAAGCGCCGCCGCCAGTTCATAGATGATGCCGAAGTTCTCTTCGGACTTGAGCGACCGGCCGCCGGAGACGATCACGTCGGCTTCCGTCACGTCCTTGATCGCCCCCGCGCCCGCCGCGCCCCCAGTTCTCACAACATCGACTTCAACGTCGTCGGCGAGGATCGCCGGATCGATCGCAAGGTGGTGCACTTGCGACGCCTGTTCGCCGGCCTGAGGCGCGGGATAGGAGTTCGGCCGCACCGAGATGATCTGCGTGAGGTCGCCATTCAGGACAAGCTCGGCGACGCATCGACCGCAATACACGGTTCGCCGCACGCGAAGGCCTCCCCCATCGCCCCCCCCGCCCCCCACATCAATCGCTATCGTTTGGCAGTCCGTCGTGAGGCCCGCACCCGTGCGAATCGCCACGCGAGGCGCCAGGTCGCGGCAGAGGAACGTCGTCGCCATCAGAACAATGCTCGGCTTGAGTTGCTCGATGGCGGTTGACAAGGCGGCAGCATACGGCCGGGCGCGGTAGTGCTTCAGATTCAGATCATCGATCACGTGAAGTGCATCGAACCCGAAGCGGCTGAGCCGCTCGACGACTGCGCTCAATTCGTGGCCGAGGACGACCGCGTGAATCGGCGCATCGTTCGCGTTGCGCATCGCGGCGGCGGCGCTCAGTAGCTGCAGCGATGCGGGGTGAATCGCGCCCTCACGCTGCTCGATGAAGATGAGGATTGAACCGCTCGCCATCAGATCACCTTCGCCTCATCGCGCAGGCGGCGAACCAGTTCCACCGCCATCTGGGCCGGCTCGCCTTCGATGAACTGACAAGGGGGTCGCGAGGGCAGCGGCAGAAGCCGCCGCGACCGAATCGCGGGCGGAAGCGTGCCTCCCACTTCGAGTGAAGCCGCCTCGATCGTCTGCACTGGCTCTTTCTTCGCCTTCATCAACTTCGGCAGCGGCGGATGCTTCGGTTCGATCAGGCCCTTTTCGCACGTGACGAGCGCCGCCAGCGGAACGTGCAACACTTCCTCCGCGCCTTCGACACGACGATTCGCGCGCAGCATCGCCCCCCCCCCCTCCGGCACTATCGTTTGCGAGCTCCAGCTTCGTCGCGGCCCCGACGTGCGGCACATTCAACAATTCCGCCAGCGCGGGGCCAAGCTCGCCCGAATCGTTGTCGATGTTCTGCTTGCCGCAAAGAATCAGGTCGAATGGCCCCAGTTGGGTGATCGCCGCGGCGAGCAGACGCGCCAGCACCAGCTCGTCTTCGATCGGGATCGCGTCGCCGGTGACTTGCACGGCCTTGTCGGCGCCCATCGCCAGCGCGTGACGCAGGACTTCAGCCGTCGCCGCGTCGCCCGCCGCGAGCGCGACGATCTCGGTTACGTCCGTGCGCTGTTCGCGGAAGAACGCCGCCTGCGCGACAGCGAACTCGTCGAACGGATCGCACACGAACTTCAAGCCGCTCGTCTCGATGCCGCCGCCGTCGGACTTCGCCGCGATCACGGTCCGCGAATCGGGCACTCGCTTGACAAGGACGAGGATACGCACCGAGAAATCTCCATCGCCCCGTGCACCGGGGGCTGAGCAGTGTACGACCTGACCGGCTGGAATCAAGATTGAAGTCGATGTGTCAACACATCGTGGACGGAGGCCGGCGACCGCGCCGTCTCCGCGTGAATCCCCGTGCGCCAATGGCGGATACAATCGCGAGCATGCGTTGTCGCCTTGTTCGATCGCTCGACGAAAGCGAAGATGAAGGAGTTGCTATGAGGACCAGCCAACTGACTTGTCGCGGCGCGGCGCTTGGACTGCTCGCCGCCCTATTCGCCGGCGGTTGCGGCACGCCGCCGCCTCCGACCGGGACCGCGCACGGCCGCATGCGCGTCGAATCGACCACGCCGGGCGAAGTCGGCACAGCCGAGCTCCAGCCCGGCGCGTGGGTCGAGTTCTCCGAGACCACCGCCGAGCAGCTCATCGCCGACCTGTCGCGCACGCCGGAGTTCGCCGAGTCGGAATATCGCCTGACGATCATCTTCGGCGACATCGTCAACAAGACCAATCGCGTCAGCACCAACGAGTTCGAGCAGTTCCGCAACGATCTTCGCGGCATGCTGATCAACAGCAACCGCTTTTCCGAGAAGTTCGTCTTTCGGACCAATCGCGCCGCGCTGGAGCGCATCCGCGAGCGCGAGATGGGCGTCTCGCAGGGCGAGGCCGCGTCGGGCATCACCGGGCTCAACCCGCAATACACTTATGTGCTCGGTGGCGAGATGTATCTCACCGAGCGCTTCGATTCGGCGTTCTACTCGCTTTCGTTCCAGCTTTACCGCCTGGACAACGGCGAGCTGCACTGGCAGAGCGCGCCGTACCAGTCCAAGCAGATCGTCACGCGCCGCTGACGAACGTTGCGGGCCGCCATGATCGCACGACGTGATTTCTTCCTCGCCCTGGCGCTGGCAAGTTGCATCCTTGTCGGCTGCGCGACGCGCCAATCGACGGGCGTGCGCGTCGAGGACGACCAGGCGATGGCGGCGGAGATGGCCGAGGCGCTGCGCCGCGATCTGTTCGCCGATCGAACGGCCGACTCGCCGCCGATGGTGATCGGCATCCATCGCGTCGAGAACTTGACAAACGATGTCATCCCGCAGAACCGACTGTGGCAGATCATGGCGGGCGTGCGCGATGCCCAGCCGATCGTCGAGCTGCGCGCGACAAAGAACGTTTCGTTCGTGATTCCCGCGGAATACCTCCATACGAGCCGATTGCGCGGCACGGACGCGGCGAACCAGGGTTTCGCCCTGAACCGAGCGCCCACGCACGCCATGACCGCGACGTTTCGCTCGCTTCGCCGCAGCAGCCGCGATCAGCGCAGCGAGACCTATTCGTGCACGTTTGAGATGACGGACATCGCGACGGGCGAACTTGTCTGGCAAGGGACGTTCCGCTTCAAACGGTTGGCGGCGGGGAAGGCATATGACTGAGAATCTGCCTCAAGACTCCCTCTCCCTCTGGGAGAGGGCTGGGGTGAGGGTTGTGCGTCGAGCAATTGCCTCGGCATTGCGCGAGGGCTGTCATCCGATCACCGCTGCGCGGCTTGCCATTTCACATTGTCGGATTTCCAGGTCGAAGCATCGCGCACGGGCGAGACGCCCGTGCCACTGGCTCGCTTGCGCACGGGCGAGACGCCCGTGCCACTGGCTCGCGTGCCACTGCGTTGCCCTCTCTTGGCTCGTGCTCGCGACGGGCTGCGCGACGGGACATCGCGTTGAATCCGCTTCCGCGTTTGACGAAGGCGAATTCGGTTTCGCACGCGCGCGACTGGCCGGCGAACTCGAAACCGATCGCGGCGATCGCGATTACATCCTTGATCGCCTGCGATTGGTCATCGCGACGCTCGCCGACGGCTATCCCACCTCCGCTGAGATCGCCGCCAACGAGATGTACGAACTGCTCAGCACGCAGGGGCTCAATCCCGATCGCACCATTCGCACGTTTCTCACTGTCGATCACGTCGATGTCTGGAAAGGCGAACCATTCGAGCAGGCGATGGCGTACTACTACATCGCGCTGCAGAAGGCGATGATCGACGACTGGGGCAACGCGCGGGCCGCGGCGCAGAACTCGCTGTTTCTCTTGCGCGATTTCGGCGAAAACGAGCGCGGCGAGCGGCGATCCACCCAGGAAATCGCCGAGGTCGCCGCAAGAGAGGACCAGCAGCGCGGCGTCAAAGACGAAACCGACGACGACGCCTATCTCAATCGCGGCTATCAGCCCGTCAAAACCAACTTCGCCCTGGGCTACATGATGGTCGCGATCGCCTGCCACGCGCTTGGTCGCGATGACGAAGCCAATGACAACTTCCACGAGGCGATCGCGTTCGACCCCGCGTTGCGTTCGGTTGCAGACGCGATTGGCAGCGGCGCGGCGAACACGGTGGTGATCGTCGATTCCGGTCGCGGGCCGAAGAAGATCGCGTATGGCATGGACAATGCGTTCTCGCGGTTTACGCCGCGCACGCCCTCGGATCAGCGCGGGCTGACGTGCGCGGTCAATGAATCGAGCGCTTCGACCTGGCCCGTCGCGTGCGATGTGAACCAGATGGCGACGGACCACATGTGGAACAACATGGAAGACGTTCGCGTCGCCAAGAGCGCGCTGGGTACGGCGCTTCTCTATGGCGGGTTCGCCACCGCCGCGATCAGCAGCGATGAGAGCACGCAATACATCGGGCTGGGCGTCGCGCTGGCGGGCATGCTGATGAAGGCGACAAGCGGGGCGGACACGACCTATTGCGATCTGCTGCCGCAGCGCGTGTATCTGGCCGCGGTCGATGTGCGCGACGCCGATTCGACGATCGAAGTCTCGATCCCCGGCCAGCACTCGACAACGCTCAGACTTCATGGCGTCGATCCGCCGGCGCGTTTGCAGACGCTTCAGGTCGTGCACGCGCGAGTTCCAAACAACTCGCGGGCGAGATCGTGGACGCTGGTCGAGCGCGTGCTGTATGCCAACGACGAATACGAAGCGCCGGTTGAAGGCGACGACCTCCCGTACATCCTCGGCGGTCGGTGCGTACGCGCGCCGTCCGAGGCGGTGCTCACGCACTATCAACGTGCCGGCAACCTGTTGCACATGACGCTCGCGGAGCTGGAGAATCTGTACCGCGAGGAAGGCGTTGTGTGGACCGTCGAGGATGATCGCGGCTTCGCAAGCCGAAACGTGCTCGAAGGCGGCCGCTCGCTTGTCTCGCCGCAGGCGGGCACAGCCGGGTATTCGCGCCTGTTTTGTAAGCGGCATCCGCCGTATGAACCGAAGAGCGCCGCCCTGCGCGAGTGGGTGAAAGCGAACATGGTCTTGAAGTGAAGATGAGACAGGACGTTGAAACCGCGGATGGACGCAGATGAACGCGAATTGAAAGCGATACATTACAGGTGGATTCTCGATTCTGATTCATCTGCGTTCATCCGCGTCCATCTGCGGTTGCAAGCTCGAATCACTGCACCCAATCCGATAGGATTCCGACAACCTCCCGGCGAGACAAACACCATGACGAAATTCCCCCCCCCCGCTCCCCCCGCGCTGACAACGTCGCTCCTGACGATCGCCCTCGCAGCGACGACGCTCCTCACCGTCTCCTGCGGCGATCCGTACAAGGCGCCTGGATATGGCCACTCTGATCCGCTTCCCGCCTCCAACTATCCCAGGATCACCGTCGAGGATTCCATCCAGCCCTGGGTCGGCCTGGGCGAGCCCGTCATCAAGTGGGACCCGCTTCAGGTCACCGTCCCCGTCCGCGCGCTGCACGAAGACAGCTACGACCTGCGCATTCAGTACCGCTACGTCTTCTTCGACGGCCAGGGCACGCCCCTTCGCCTGCAGCAGAGTTGGCGCTACGACGTCCTGCCCGCAACGCGCGCCCAGATCTTCATAGCGGGCACCGCGATGGACGACACCGCCCGCGACTGGCGCTTGGAAATCCGCTCAGCCAGGTGACGAACTCCGCGTGATAACATGTCCGAGGTTTCGACTCTCGGCAGTGCAGGAACTGACCCACGCGCAAGCTTCGGGCCTGGAGAAGCCGTAGAATCTCCGAGCGTCTCGTCATGTGCACGGCGAAGACGTGGCGCGTCATGATGTCACGGATGAACATGGGCATGAATCACCTCCGGCGGGATGCAAGTCCGCCATGAGTGCTATCGGACCGCTTTCGGCGTCGATTGAAGCACGATTGGCAAGGCGGCTTCACCCACGGGCGCGACGCCCGTGCCACCGAAAACGGCGCCTTTTCAGGTCCGATCTCGAATCGGCGAAGCCGAACCCTTGTCTAGTATCTTCCGTTCATCCTCGGTTGTCCGGATGAAACGGGAACCTTCGTTGGTCATCTGCAGCAACGGTCTGCCCTTGCGCACGCGGCGGAAGACCCATGCCTCCTCGATCATCGTCTCAAGCGCCTGCAGGCAGTAGGACAGGTACAGCGCCATGCCTGCGGGCAGTCCGCCGGGGACGTTCTGCTTGTACGCCGAGCGAAGCAGGTTCATCATTTCGTGGGCGTCATCGGTGCGCTCCAGCGCGCGGACGACCATCGCGTAGTGGCCGGCGAGGGGCAGGCGCCGCTCGCCGCGCTCCCAGCAGTCAACCAGTTCGATGCGTCCATCGACAAGCCGGCCGACCTTGCCGCGCTTCGCGCCCTTGAGATTCAGCGTGAACTGGTTGTGACCGTTGGCGAGGTATTCGGTCTTGCGCGCCTCCGTGCCAAACAGGTCGATGATCTGGCGCGTGGCGGCCGCCGCAAACGAACCCACCGACGGCAGGCCCAATTGTTCGTTGGTGAACCCGCCCTGGCTCAGCCACCGCCACGCCGACTGCGGCGTGAGCTTCAGGCCCGCCTCGTCCGCGATCTTGGCGCAGTTTTCCTGAAGCTCGGTGAAGCAACTGTTCGCCGAGTACCAGTATTGTCCGAAACGGATGTGCTGGCGGATGTTCGCGCGATTGCGATCGTTGAATCGGCTGCGAAGCCATTGAGCGTCGATCTCGCCTCGATCAAGCTCCATGATCGTGTAGGCGGCATCGCGCGCCGACGAGTGCGCCAGCGACATGCCCGCGGAGAGGATCGGGTCGGCGAAACCAGCCACTTCTCCGACGAGGAACCAGTTTTCGCCGATGATCCGGTCGGACAACTGCGACCAGTCTTTCGTCGTGTAGAGCTTGTCTTCGCGCGTGGCGTTCTTCAGAAGCGCCAGGATTTCCTTCTGGTCGTTGACGGCCCGCATGTAAAGTTCTTCCGCCGTGACGCCGAGCGACTTGTAATGCGCCGCGGGCACGACGACGCCGATGCTTGTTCGCGTCGGACCGAGCGGGATGAACCAGAACCAGCCGTAGGGCAGGCTGCGCACCTGGATGCGCGTCGCGCCGACGCCGATCTCGATCGCCCACTCCGCGTTCTGCCAGTAGTTCCAGATCGCGATGTTGCGCAGTTCGTCCGTGACCTTCACGTTGACGCCCATGTCGCGCCGGAGAACGCCCACGACGCCCGACGCGTCGATGTACCAGCGTGCCGTGATGACTTCGCCGGATTCAAGCTTCAGCCCATCGACGCGATCGCCGGTGTGGAGCACCTCGAGCACGGGCGTCTCTTCGCGCACCTCGGCGCCCATCGACTCGGCATGCCGCAGCAGGATCGCGTCATAGATCGAACGATCGACCTGAAATGCAGTGAACTTCCGTTGACCCTCGAACTTGCCGGGTCGCGGCTCGCTCTTCCAATCCTCCGGCGGATAGAAGTTGAATTCCCATCGATCGTTGTTCTTTCCCCAGGTGTATGACGCACCGATTTTGATGGGAAACCCGGCCGCCTCGACCTTGTCCCAGACGCCCATCTCATCGAGGATCGGGCAGATGGAGGGCAACTGACTTTCGCCGATGTGATCGCGCGGGAACTTTTCCTTCTCGATGAGAATGACACGAAGCACCGGGTTGTACTTGCGCAGCAATGAGGCCGCGGTGCACCCCGCCGGCCCGCCGCCGATGATCGCGACGTCGTAATGTTCCCCGTTTCGCGCATGCTGGGTCATCGCTTGAATCTCCTCCCGGCCGATGCGCGCCTCGACGGCGCTAGGCGCGTCGCCAACAACTTTGATCCGTCAGACGCGCGTCTTGCTTGAATGCGGCGGCAGACGGTCCGCCGGCACACGTGTCTCATGAGAAACACAGCGGCCGCCCACCAATGAATCGGTCGCTGTGTTGATTGACTTCTGACTTGAACGTGCGCGATTGCACATTCGGCCCTCACCCCTGACCCCTCTCCCACCCCCCCACGGGAGAGGGGAACAGGAAATCATCCGCGCGGGCCGGCCTGGCGCACCGCGTCGGAAATCTGGTACTTGGAATCGTTGTCGCGGAAGAGCCCCGCGAGATGCTTCGCCTTCTCGTCGTAGGCCTGCTTGTCCTTCCACGTGTTGCGCGGGTTGAGCACGTCCGCGGGCACGTTCGGCGCGGACTTGGGAATCTGCAATCCAAAGATCGGGTGCTCTTCGTACTGCACGCTGCGCAGCGAGCCGTCGAGGATCGCCGTCACGAACGCGCGCGTGTACTTGAGCTTGAAGCGTTCGCCCACGCCATACGCGCCGCCGGTCCAGCCGGTGTTGAGCAGCCACACGTCGGCGTTGTGGTCCTTGACGCGCTTCGCCAGCCACTCCGCATAGACCATCGGCGGGCGCGGCAGGAACGGCCCGCCGAAGCACGGCGAGAAATTCGGCTGCGGTTCGGTCACGCCCGCTTCGGTGCCCGCGAGTTTGCTCGTGTAGCCGTTGATGAAGTAATACATCGCCTGCTCGCGCGAAAGTTTGCTCACCGGCGGCAGCACGCCGAACGCATCGGCGGCAAGAAACACCACATTCTTCGGATGCCTGCCCACCGATGGAATCACCGCGCCCGGAATGAACGAAACCGGATAGGTGACGCGGGTGTTCTCGGTCTTCGAGCTGTCGTCGTAATTCGGCACGCGGTCGTTGTCGAGGATCACGTTCTCGAGCACGCTGCCGAACTTGATCGCGTCCCAGATCTGCGGCTCGGTCTCGCGGCTGAGCTTGATGCACTTGGCGTAGCAGCCGCCTTCGATGTTGAAGACGCCCTTGTCCGACCAGCCATGTTCATCATCGCCGATGAGCGGCCGATTGGGGTCGGCGGAGAGCGTAGTTTTTCCCGTGCCGGAGAGGCCGAAGAAGAGCGCGACGTTGCTCGGATCGCTTGCCGCGACGTTCGCCGAGCAGTGCATGGGGAACACGCCGAGGTCCGGCAGGTCGTAGTTCATCGCATAGAAAATGCTCTTCTTGATTTCGCCGGCGTACTGCGTGCCGATAATGATGACCTTCTTCTGCTCGAGCGACTGCAGGATCGCGACGGGGCCGTGCAGGCTGTAGTCCTTGTAATTGTTCAGACGCAGATGGCAGGCGTTGATGACGGTCCAATCGGGCGTGAAGCTGGCGAGGTCCTTCTTCGGCGCGTTGATGAACAGCGTTTTGGCGAAGAGGCAGTGCCAGGCGTCTTCGGTGATGACGCTGACGTTGAGTCGATAATCGGGATCGGCGCCGGCGTAGCCGTCGAATCGAAAGAGCTCTTCGCGCTGCGACAGGTGTTCGATCGCCAGCGCTTCAAGCTGCGCGAATACTTCGGGGGTGAGCGGCTGATTGACCTTGCCCCAGTTGATGTTGCGATGGATCGCAGGGGTGTCTTCGAGGTATTTGTCGTTGGGGCTGCGGCCGGTGCGGTCGCCGGTATCGACGTTGAGCGCGCCGTTGGCTGCGAGCACGCCCTCGCCGCGCTGGATCGCCAGCTCGATGAGCTCTGCCGCGGGAAGATTGCGATGAACGGTGACGTTTGAGAAGGTGGGTATGCGCGTCGTCGCGGTGGCGGTGGTCATGGAAGTGATCCTGGGTGCCCGATGGCCCGGCGTGGCGGGAATCGCGGAGTATATCCGAGCCGGCGGGCGGATCATACCGCCGACCCTTGGCCGGACAGCCGGGGCGGCGATATACTCCCGCCAGCCGGGGTCGGCGCGGGGCATCGCGCTGGGCATTGCGGTGCCGCGCCAGCCTCGAATCGATGGCGATCGTAGCTCAGTTGGTAGAGCACCGGGTTGTGGTCCCGGGAGTCGCGGGTTCAAATCCCGTCGGTCGCCCTTCACGCCGGACGTGAGTCTTCGAACGTCCGGGTTCAGGGGTTTAAGGACCGCACGCCGGACGTGAGTCCTCGAAGGTCCGGGTTCCCCCGATCGATGTCTTATACACTCCCAGCGCATGCACTTCGCGGCGCTCCAGTACGACATCGCCTGGGAAGACAAGCCCGCGAATCACACCGCGATGCAGCGCATGCTCCGCGAGGCCAAGCTCTCGCGCGGCTCGTTCGTCGTCCTGCCCGAGCTTGGCGACACCGGCTTCAGCTTCAATCTTGACCGCATCGTGGATGGCACGTCCGAGGCCTGGGCCGCCGAGATGGCGCGCGAGCTTGGCATTTGCCTCCAGACCGGTTTCGCCCGACGCGGACCCGACAACCGCGGCCGCAACTGTGCCGCGATCTTCACCCCCGATGGTCGCGAGCTCGCCGCGTACGAGAAAGTCCACCCGTTCAGCTACGGCCGCGAAATCGAACACTACAGCGGCGGCGACAAACTGATCCTCTGCGACGTCGGCGGCACGATC
>CAZLDF010000544.1:0-3831 GCA_964558095.1 uncultured Isosphaeraceae bacterium
TTCTGTACGGGCTCATCGTGTGGCTGTTTTATTCCATACCAATGACGCTGGGATTCTGTTCCTTCCTACGCATGCATGACGGACTGGCGCTCATGTGGATCGGGATCGGGCTCGCCGAGAATGTGGCAAGTGGTCTCGTTCTCGGGCTTCTCTGCCCACACCGTGTGAATGGTCCTGCCGTTCAACGGGCGTCGTGAATCTCACCTATCCGCCCGGCGTCGGAACGGATGACGCTCCGACGTGTATGCGGGATGGTCCGGCGACCCCCACGCTTTGCTGGCCTCCCAGCCACACTCGCGTTTCACGATTTCACGGGTGAGCAATAAGCGGGTTCCAGGCTCCCAGGCCCGGACGCCCTGAGCAAAGAGTTCAATTGGAGTCCTGTCACCCCGACTAACAGAACCAATGAGACCCGCTTGGTGCAGCGCGCCATGCGGGGTTTTCTTTGCAGTTGACATTGTGCAGGCTTCGCAGATTGCGAGCCCGAGTGGTGAAATGCCGCGCTTCGTCGAACCGGCGGGTCTCGGCGTCACGGTTGGCGCCTGCAATTCCGGAGCATCAGAATGAAGTCGATGAAAGTTGGATTCCTACGCGCGGCATTTGCGCTCAATGTCATCACATTCGCATTGATCGCACATCCAGCCGATGCTCAGGACTCGAGCGCCGACAAGGGCCGGCCGGTGGCCTCGTGCCCGAGTGCGTTTATAAGCCCGGCCCACACACGCTCACCAAAGACAAGATCGGCACGCGTTGTGTCGACGTGGCCATGCGCATCTTCGTGAACCAAAGCGATTCCGCCGACCTCAAAGCCGCCCATGCGCTCCAAGACGCAATCAAGATCGCGCAATGGAGCATTGGTACCTTCAAGGTGCCCGAGTGGGATCCGCAGTCGCTCAAGATGGTCCGCGATGCGTTGCTCGCACTCAACAGCGCCAACAGCGGATTCAATCCTCCACGCATGTTCGGGCGCAAGGATCAGGTCGATCCCGTCCAGCATCCATTGGGCGCCGCTGCCGATTGGGGGGCAACCCGGCGGCCGACGTGCTTTGTGTCGGCGGCGCACCGATGCACAACGATGGAACGACGGTCTACACCCTCACACTCAAGAATGTTTCGGCCGATGGCTTCTAGTCCGTCAGCGTGTACGACAAGGAAGGCTTCTTCGAGAAGAACGCCAGGAACGCCTACACGCTCAACACCGTCACCGCCAAGCCTGATGCCGATGGCTCGGTGACGATTCACTTCGGCAGCGACGAAAGCGCACCCAACTACCGGCCCATCACGCCGAGTTGGATTTACTTCATCCGACTCGACCGCCCACGAAAGGAACTGCTCGACGGCACATGGAAGATTCCGGAGGTGCAGGCGGCACCGTGAAGACCGCGGCACGCTGAGTCATCCCATGTTCGAGAGATCTCCAACTCCAGGTTGGAGTGTGCCCTGGTCGCCGCCTGAATTCGTCGTGTTCGTCCGCACCATCTACGTTACGGCCCTGCGCCTCATCCACCACCCGAAATGGGTCGGATTTGCCGGCCGCCACCACGCGATCGCTCTTGAAATGGATGCCCCTCCCGGTTGTCTCGTCTATCACTTGACACCGCACTGCGTCAGTGGGCAGTCGCTTCAGCGTGTTCTCACGGCTTCTTGCTCCTTCGGGTCAGGAATTGATCACAGGCGGGAGGTCTGCACCGCTGGCGATTCCACGCGCGGCTTCGCGGCCGGCAACGCCACGAAGAATGTCGCACCGCCGCCCGGCTGCGACTGCACCCACGCCCGCCCGCCGAGCGATTCGACGATGCGCCGCACGATCGCCAGGCCCACGCCCGTGCCGCGGTCATCGTCCTCCACTCGCTGAAAGAGCTGGAAGATTGTCTCGTGAAGTTCGGGAGCGATCCCCGGCCCGTTGTCGGACACGAATATCCGCACTTCGTCGCCGCTCGATCGCGCGCCGATCTGAATGTGCTGCGACCCGCTCCCCGGCCGGCCGTACTTGATCGCGTTTGTCAGCAGGTTGTGCAGCACAAGGCGCAAGTGCGTTCGATCGGCGAGCACGCGCGGCATCGCGGGCTCGACGGCGATCGTCGGGCCGCTCTCCGCAATCTGCGCGTGCAGTTCATCGATGACCTCCCGCGCCAGTTCGCCGGGGTCGATCGGCTCCGGGCGCTGCTCCATGCGCCCCACGCGGCCGAGCTGCAGCAGGTCATCAATGCTGGCGCGCATGCGGTCCGTCGCGCGGATGATGTCATCGACGTGATGGATGGCGTCCTCGCGCTGAAGCTCGCGAATCTCGGCGCTGAGCAGTCCTGCATAGCCGCGAATCGTCACCAGAGGGGACTTCAGATCGTGAGAGACCGTGTGGGCGAATTCCTCGAGTTCCTGATTGCTTCGCTCCAGTTCCGCGGCCTTGGATCGCAGCATCGCCTCGGCCGCTTTGAGCGCGCTGACGTCGGTGCGAATCGCGACGTAGCGCTCGATGACGCCACGCTCATCGACAAACGGCACGATGGTCGTTTCGACCCAGTACAGGCCGCCGTCCTTGGCGCGGTTGCAGATTTCGCCTTTCCACGTTCGCCCGCGCGTGATCGTCCGCCACATCTCGACGAAGAACTCCCTGGGGTGGCGCCCCGAGTTCACGACGCGATGCGTCTTGCCAAGCAGTTCGTCCCGCGGATACCTGGAAATCTCGCAGAACTTGTCGTTGGCGTAGGTGATGATGCCTTTGGGATCGGTGACGACGACGATGGCGTGCTGATCGAGCGCCGACTTCTGCATCTCCAGTTCGCGCAGCAGGTTCGCCGCAGTCCTGTTCGCGGTTCGATGCCGAATGAGCGCCGCGGCCAGGGCGATCGCCGCGATGCCGCCGGCAAGCGCGATCGCCGCATCAATCCACGCAATGCGCCCGCCTGCGGCAGATGCCCACGTCCCGGACACGAGTTGTCCCGCCCACAAGCAGTTCACCCGTTTGACCTTTCTGACGAATTCTCGTCAATCGTGGAAAGGCAGCGGCGTCTCCGTCGTGCGAGTTATCGGCCGAGACCGTCTTTCATCCACAGCGAATGTATTGCATTAAATCACTCGCGCGCGGCGATTCGAACGCTTCGCGCATGAAGGCCATGGCCGACCCGGCTTCGATGAAGCCTCGGCCATTGAGAGGCTGAAATTCGGTCACTCGCCGCGGCGAGCGCCACGATGAGGCTATTTCATGCCGCAGCGTCGAGCGATTCTTCATCCGGCGAGCCGTACTGCGCCGCGGCGTTCACCGTATCGACGAAGTCGTTGAAATCGAACGGCTTGTGAATCATCGCGAACGCGCCGATCTCGTGCGCCTTGCGATCGAGTTCCGGCGAGCTGTACCCCGTGACGAAGACCACCGGAACGTGCTTCTCGCGAGGCAAAGCGCGGATTCGCTCCTGCACGCTCAACCCCGTTCCCGCGGGCATGTTGATGTCGAGCACGAGCACGTCGGGCACGTCTGTGACGGCCGACTGCAGCGCCTGATAGGCGTCGCGGGCGGTGCGGACCTGGAATCCATCGGCTTCCAGCCGAATCGTCATGGCCTGCAACAGCCGATCGTCATCGTCGGCGATGAGCACTCGCTTGGGTTTCATGAAGACCTCCCTTTCAAGTCGCGATCAGAATGAACCACGGAGGATGAACCACAGAGACCACAGAGGACATACAGAGAAGAAGAGGTCAGGAGTCAGGATTCAGGAGTCGGGAGTCAGAGGTCAGAGTCGCAGGTCAGTATGCTCCGTTGAAACCTGTTGCTTCAGCCCGAAGGGCTGCACGTCAATAGCCGGGGGTTGAGCGAGTCTTCGAGCGAAACCCCCG
>CAZLDF010000545.1:0-12370 GCA_964558095.1 uncultured Isosphaeraceae bacterium
GACCGATGATGCGATATGGAACACAGATGCTCATCCGCGGGGGCGCGCCTACGACTTCCCGCCGTTGGAAGCGCCGGCAATCGCGGCCCACATGGCGATGCCCACGCCGGCGAGACCGAGCACGGTGCCCGCGAGCGTGCCCGTCTGGTCGCCCCCGAACATCAGCACGATGCCGCCCAGGACGATCATCGCCACGCCCAGCTTGATGAGCAGGCGCTGGCGCGAAGACGCGGCGGAACTCTGACGCGATGTCTGAGATCGCGGCATGGGGGAATCATACCGTGCGAAGCGCGAGGGGGTGTGCGGGTGAGTGGGTGACTTGCTGATCTCGTGATCTGTCGATGCGGTGGTCTGGCGCCCGGTCCGGTCCGGACAAGTGGTAAAGTGTCATCATGTCTGAACTGCATCCGATCAACCGAACGCTCCTGAGCGTGCTGGGCAATCAGATCGCGCGAACCGCGGCGGCCTTTGAGGGGTTGCGCGATGATGTATTCGTCGCGGAGCCGGGAGGCGAGTGCAATTCGATTCAGCGGATCGGTCGCCACCTGATCAATTTGCGCAAGTTCCAATTGATGCTGCTGGAGTCGAATCAGGCGGCGAAAGTCAGTGCCCCAGAAAGCGTGAGCTCGATCGACGAGTTGCTGCGACTTCTCGACAGTGCGACGGCTCTGTTGCGGCAGGCGATCGCGGAACACGACCCGAACGACTGGTATGCCGTTCCCTCGACGCCGCGGGAAGGCAAGTGGGGCGATGAGCCGACGATCATGCGTCTCGTGCGGCCGCTCAACGACTTCACGAACCACCTGGGCGCGGCGAGGGCGATTCGTCGAGTCATGGGCAACGGCGCGGAGCGCACGCAATAGCCGTCTGAGCGCGCCGAGTGCGTTTCGCGCCGGGCGGCGGTATCGTCAACGACCGATGGAACGCGCCGCGCACACACCAGACCGATTGTCCGCGCGCGCGATGGTCATGCATCGCACAGCGCGGCGAGCCCTGCAGTTTCCCGACGTCGAAATCGCGCCGCTCGACACGACGGGGCTCGATGACCGCGATGCGAATCTCGCCGGCGCGATCGATCACGCCGTCGCGCGGCGGTGGCTGACGCTTGAAGCGGTTATCGCGTCGCGGCTTTCCCGGCCGTGGGAGCAGGTGGAGAGCGCGATCAGAGCGGTGCTGCTCGTCGGCGCGGCGCAGCTGCTTCTGCTGGACCGCGTGCCCGATCACGCGGCGATCAACGAAGCTGTGGAATGGACGAAGCGAAACGTGCGCCCGGGTGCGGCGGGCTTCGTCAACGCGGTGCTGCGCCGCGTCGCGGCGCTTCGCATCGAGCGGACGCCGGCGTTCGACCCTGAGCGTCGCGATCAGCTTCCGCTCAGTGGCGGTGGAGCGTGGACGCTGCACCAGCCGGTTTTCTCGACGGATGCGATCGAACGCCTGTCGCAGCAAACTTCGCATCCACGGGAGGTGATCGAGCGCTGGTTGCATCAGCTTGGATGGGAAGGAACGCGCTCGCTGGCGATGCACAACCTCGTCCTGCCGCCGCTGATTGTCACCGGACTGATCGGCGATGGCGATGCGCCGGAGGGCTTTGCCGCGCATGAGCAGCGAGGATTCTTCGTCAGTGAAGGTCCGCGCGCCGATCTGGATTCGCTGCTGGCCTCGCATCCGTGGGCGCGCGTGCAGGATCCCGCGACCGCGGCCGCGTGCGAGTTGACGCGCGGCCTTTCGCCGGGCCTCATCATCGACGCCTGCGCCGGTCGCGGCACGAAAACGAAGCAGCTCGCGCAGCTTCATCCTGAGGCGCGCATCATCACAACCGACAAGGACGAAGCGCGATCGCGCGACCTGCGCGCCGCATTCGCCGGCTCATCGCAGGTGGTGGTTGTCAACTTCGACGACCTGAAGAAGCACGCAGCCGCGGCGGACCTGCTCGTGCTCGATGTGCCCTGCTCGAACAGCGGCGTGCTGGCGCGGCGAGTGGAGGCGAAGTACCGGTTGACGCGGCGCTCGATCGAAGAGCTGGTCCAGGTGCAGCGGCGGATCGTCGGCGGCGCGCTGCCGCTGGTGAAGCCGGGCGGCCACGTGCTCTACGCCACGTGCAGCCTGGAGCCGGCGGAGAACGCGGAACAGGTGGCGTGGATGCAGCAGCGACATGGGCTGACGGCACTGGCGGCGGAAAGCCGCTTCCCCCGCGGCCTGCCGGGCGATGCCGCCGCGCGCTATGCCGATGGCGGGTACGCCTGCCTTCTGAGCGTGTGACTGGCGGCGATCCTGATCGGGTGCTGTTTTTTTTGTCGGCAAAGGCCTTGCGTTCGCTTGGTCGGGGCGATACCCTAACATAATGCGAACTCAATATGGGGAATCCGGCCTGGGAGGCCGAGCGAGGCGGATTGCTCTCGCCGAGCTTGCCGCCGCCATCAAGCGGGTGGAAGCCGCCGGCCAGTGGCGAGAGGGTGGTGGTGGTTCGGGCGGAGGGATGGCCGGGAGCCGAGCAAGCGATGCAGCGGACCTTGTGCCGACGGGTTGGGATGGGATTGTCCAATCTGATTCCGGGCTCGTTCGCCCGGCGCTGACAGCTCTGCGGCGAGGCGTCATCCACGAGTGGTTCGGCGTGCTGGGGGACGGCGTCGAAGACCGGGTGCCACACTTTGTCCCGCAGGGCGAAGTGTGCGAACGTACAGGGGCGGTGGATGTCGCAGCGCATGAGATTGCTGCTGCGAAGTCGTGCGCTGTTGTACAATCGGCCCTCACCCCTAACCCCTCTCCCACCCCCCCAGGGAGAGGGGAACAGGAGGCCCTCACCCTCGCCAAGGCGAGTCTTCGACCTGACCCCTCTCCCACTCCCCCCGTGGGGAGAGGGGGACAAGGCTATTTCTGGTTGCCGCCGCTGGGGATTCTTGTGCACCTGGCGCGCATGGCGATGGGCGATGATCAGGCCGGGCGATCGCGGTGCGTGCTGTGGATCGGTCGTCGCTGCTGGCCGTATCTGCATGCGCTGGTGGTGGGGGGGGCCGGGATCGGCAGTGGCGCGAGTCGCTGTGAATTTCATTCAGGGTGCCGCACTTTGGCCAGCGCTTCGCGGGCAACGTGTGTGGATTGTCATGTCCGCTCGCCGACACGAAGGCGCACTCTGCCCTGCGGGACAGAGTGTGGCGCCCCCTCAACATCCTCGACGTTCACGGCGTGCAGTGGCGCGGGCGTCTGGCCCGCGAACGATCGCCGGTTGTGTTTGCAGTCGATCTTCGTCGATCCGGGCAATGACGTGGAGCGCGTGTGGGCGATCGATCTGGCGCTGCGAAGTCCCGCGGTCGCGACGGTCGTCGCCGACGGCAGTGGCCTGAAGATGGCGCAGTCGCGGCGGCTGCAGGTTGCGGCGATGTCGGGCGGCGGGCGTGACGGGGGGGGGGCCCTGGCGCTGCTGGCGCGGCCGCCGCGGGAGCTGCGCCAGCATTCCGTCGCCGCCACGCGATGGCTCGTGCGCGATCAGCCGACGATTGACGAATGTGACGAAATTGACGAACAGCCACGATGGGCCGTTGAGCTGCTGCGCTGCAAGGGAGTGCAGCCCGTTTCGGAGGGTGCGCGGCGATGGACCGTGCAACGGGACCATGAAACAGGCGCTGTCCGTCTGGCTGCCGATGTTCGCGGTCGATCTGGTGCGGCGCCGAATCAATCGCTGCGGCAGACCGCGTAGCGGCGATGCGCATATCCTCCTCATCGAGCAGGACGCGCACAATCGCCAGGTCGTCGCGCGGTGCTGCCAGCGATCGATCAAGGCGGGCGTGTTCGCGGGCATGCCCGTGGCGGAGGCGCGAGCGCTCTTGCCGCTGCAGGGCCTGCACGTAGAGCCTTTCGATCCGGTCCGCGATCGCGATGCGCTGCGAGCGCTGGCGACGTGGGCGCAGCGGTTCTCGCCCCTGGTCGCCGTCGATGAGCCCGATGGTCTGCTCATCGACGTGACTGGGTGCGAGCGGGTGTTTCAATCAGTGGCACGGGCGTCCCGCCCGTGCGAACCAGACGAAGTTGTGAGCGCCGCGAAGTCTTCGGCGATGATCGGAAATCGATGCGTTTGCACGCCGGCCCTCACCCCTCACCCCTCTCCCACCCCCCCAGGGAGAGGGGAACAGGACAGGGTGCCGCACTCTGACCCGCAGGGCAGAGTGTGCGAACGTGCAGTTACATTGGATTGCACTGCGCATGAGAGTGCCGCTGCGAAGTCGTACACCGTTGCACAATCCGCCCTCACCCCTAACCCCTCTCCCAAGGGGAGAGGGGAACAAGAGGCCTTCACCCTCGCCACGGCGAGTCTTCGACCTGCCCCCTCTCCAACCCCCCCCTTGGGGAGAGGGGAACAAGAGGGTCTGCGCAATCTCCTGAACCAACTTCACGCGCGTCTCACGCAACTCAAGTTCACCAACCGCGTCGCGATCGCGCCGACGTTCGCCTGCGCCTGGGCGATCGCGCGCTTCGGCCACACATCCGCATCCATGATCGCGCAGGATGAGGTCAGACATACGCTTGCGCCTCTGCCTGTGCGCGCCCTGCGACTCGATGATGCGACCGAAATCGGACTCGCCGAAGTCGGCATCGATCGCATCGAGCATTTGTTCGACATCCCGCGATCGGTGCTGCCTTCGCGCTTCGGCCACGATGTCCTGCTGCGACTGGATCAGGCGCTTGGCCAGGCGATGGAAAGCATCGATCCGGTGCGGCTGCTTCGCCGGCCCCAGGCGCACCGCATTTTCGACGGCCCGACCACGCAATACGAAGCGATCGAAATCACCGTGCGCGAACTGCTTCGAGAACTCTGCGAGCAACTGCAGTCGCTCGAACGCGGCGCGCGGTTGATTCACATCGACCTCGCGCGCATCGATCTCGCGCCGGCCCGCCTGGAGGCCTCGCTCAGCCGTCCCAGCCGCGAAGCGAGCCACCTCTGGTCGCTCATTCAGCCGCGATTGGAGCGCGTGCAGCTTGGCTTCGGCGTGGAGGCAATCACCATCACCGCGGTTCGGACCGGCCGCCTGGCGCACGAACAGGTGGCGTGGTGGCGCGATGGTTCGCGCGCCGGCCATGCCGCGATCGAGCGCGCCGCCGGCGAACTCATCGACACGCTCATCAACCGGCTGGGGCCGCGGAACGTGCAGGCGCTCGAACCCGTCGAATCGCACATTCCGGAAGACGCCGTGCGCCGCAGGTCGATCGTCAACGGCGCATCGAGGTCCGGCCAGAGGGGGGGGGCGGCAGTGGAAGTGGGGGGGGCGGCGGCGGGAGTGGGGGGGGCGCTGGTCGCCGCCGACCGTCCGACGCTGCTGCTGGATCGCCCGTCGCCGGTGCAGGCGATGGCGCTGTCGCCGGACGGTCCTGTGCTGCGCATCAGATGGCGCGGCGTCGAGGAGGAGATCGTCGCCACGGTGGGGCCGGAACGCATCGGCCCGCAGTGGTGGCGCGATGGCGAAGGTCGCACGCGCGATTACTTCAAGGCGCGGGAAAGGGGGGGGCGATGGCTGTGGGTGTTCCGCGAAGTCGAAACCGGCCGCTGGTTCGTGCATGGCGTGTGGACGTGATGAGAGGAGCGACGAGACATGCCTGAGCAGCCGCCGTCCAAGCTGCATCCGCATCCGTTTCGAGGTGATTCATTGCCTCCCCCAAACGGCTCTGCGTTTGAAGGAGGGGCAGGGTGGGGGCGGCGTGTTTCTGGATCGCCGGCGCCATATGCTGAACTCGCCGTCACGAGCAATTTCACGTTCCTCACCGGCGCAAGTCACCCCGAAGAGTTCATGCATCAGGCGGCGGCGCTGGGCCACCGCGCCATTGCGATCACCGACACGAACACGCTCGCCGGGATCGTCCGCGCGCATTGCGCTGCGAAGGAAGCGGGCGTTTCGCTCATTGTTGGATGCCGGTTGAAACTGGCGCGAAGCGCCGATGACCCAGTGGCACGGGTCGCAGACTCGCCGTGGAGAGCGTCTCGCCTGCGCGAGTCAAGTGAAGCTGTGCACCAGAGCGCTGCGAAGTCCGATGCGCTTGCACATTCGGCCCTCACCCCTAACCCCTCTCCCAAGGGGAGAGGGGAACAAGAGGCCTTCACCCCTCACCCCTCTCCCACCCCCCCCTTGGGGAGAGCGGGACCAGAAATCCTCGTCTATCCGACCAATCGACCAGCGTATGCGCGTCTCTGTCAACTGCTCACGCTCGGCAAGCGCCGCGCGCCCAAGGGCGAATGTCACTTGACTTTGAATGATCTTCCACACTACAGCGAGGGCATGCTCGCCGTCGTCATGCCGCCGGACACGCTCGACGATGCCTTCGCCGATTCGCTGCGCGCGCTGCGAAGCGTCTTCAACGAAGATCGACTCTCACTGGCTGCGTGTCGCCGCTATGAAGCCAACGACGCTTCGCGCATTCGACAATTGGCCAAGCTGGCTCGCGAATCGCGCGTGCCCCTCGTCGCGATCAACGATGTGCACTATCACGTCGCTGAGCGCCGGCCGCTGCAGGACGTGCTCACCTGCATTCGCCACGGCTGCACGATCGAGCAGGCGGGCCTGCGCCTGGCCGCCAACGCGGAGCGTCATCTGAAGCCGCCGGAGGAAATGGCGAGATTGTTCGCTGCATATTCCGAAGCGATGGCGCGCACGATCGAGATCGCCGACTGCGCTACCGCGTTTTCGCTCGATGAACTTCGGTACGAATACCCCGTCGAGCCCTGCCCGCTTGATTGCACGCCGATGCGGTATCTCACGCAGCTCACTTTCGCGGGCGCTGCGAATCGATATGTGCAAGGCGTTCCCGACAAGGTTCGCAATCAACTCGAATATGAACTGCGCCTGATCGACGAACTGCACTACGAAGCGTATTTCCTCACCTGCTACGACATCGTGAAGTTCGCGCGTTCGCGCGGCATCCTCTGCCAGGGCCGCGGCGGGGCAGCCAACTCCGCGGTCTGCTACTGCCTGGGCATCACGCAGGTCGATCCCGCACGGTTCAGTCTGCTCTTCGAGCGGTTCGTCAGCCGCGCGCGCGATGAGCCGCCCGACATCGACATCGACTTCGAGCACGAACGTCGCGAGGAAGTCATCCAGTACATCTACGGCAAGTACGGCCGCGACCGCGCTGCGCTCACCGCCGAGGTCATCAGCTATCGCGGGCGCAGCGCCATCCGCGAGGTCGGCAAGGCGATGGGGCTTTCGCTCGACGGCGTCGATGCGCTGGCGAAGAACCTCGGCCACTGGTGCGAGGACGTGAACGAACAGCGCGTACGCGAAGCGGGCTTCGACGCGGACGATCCAACCATCCGCCAGGTGCTGAAACTCACGCAACAGATCGTCAGCTTCCCGCGCCATCTTTCCCAGCACGTCGGCGGGTTTGTCATTACACGAACTCCATTGTGCGAGCTCGTGCCGATTGAGAATGCAGCGATGGACGATCGCACGGTGATCGAGTGGGACAAAGACGACATCGACGCGATGGGAATGCTGAAGGTGGACTGTCTGGGGCTGGGGATGCTGACATGTATCCGAAAGAGCTTTGAACTCGTCGAGAACGGAACCAATGAGCAGGTTTCGATCCCACGCATTTGCAACGAATGCGGCGAAGACCCCGCCGTTTATCACATGATCCAGCGTGCCGACACCATCGGCGTGTTCCAGATCGAATCCCGCGCGCAGATGTCGATGCTGCCGCGACTGAAGCCGCGCGAGTTTTATGATCTCGTCATCGAAGTCGCGATCGTTCGTCCCGGACCGATCCAAGGGAAAATGGTGCATCCCTATCTTCGCCGGCGCAACGGCGAGGAGCCGGTGACGTTTCCCAACAAGGCGATCGAAGACGTGCTGGGACGCACGCTTGGCGTGCCGCTGTTTCAGGAGCAGGCAATGCAGCTTGCGATCGTCGCAGCGGGCTTTTCGCCCGATGAAGCCGATCAGTTGCGACGAGCCATGGCTGCGTGGAAGCGCAAGGGCGACGCCATCTTTCGTTTTGGCCAGCGCCTCATTGACGGCATGATCGAACGCGGCTATCCAGCCGAGTTCGCAGAACGCTGCTTCGAGCAGATTAAGGGCTTCAGCGAATACGGCTTCCCGGAATCGCACGCAGCCAGTTTCGCGCTGCTCGTGTATGTCTCGTGCTGGCTGAAGCGTTATCGCCCCGCGGCTTTCGCGGCGGCCCTCATCAACAGCCAGCCGATGGGCTTCTATCGCCCCGCGCAAATCGTCCGCGATGCGCAGGAACATGGCGTCGCCATTCACTCCGTCGATGTCAACCACAGCGAATGGGACTGCACGCTGGAAACGGACGAGATGCAGCGCGATCATGATGATGCTGATGAAAGGCGTTCCGACGACGATCCGCGCACGTGGGGCAGGGGGGGGCCGGCGATCCGCCTCGGCATGCGCCTCGTCAAGGGGTTGTCGCAGAAGGATGCGGACGCCATCGCGAAGGTGTGCAGGGAACGCGGTTCGTTTCCCAATGTCGCATCACTTTGGCGCGCCAGCGGCGTGTCCGTCAACGGCCTGCGGTGCCTGGCGCGGGCCGACGCCTTCGGTTCGATGCAGCTCGATCGCCAGATGGCGCTCTGGCAGATCCGGCCGCTGCGCGATGAGCGCTTGCCGCTGTTCGAATCGAACGAAGCGGAAGATGATGTGCTTGTCGCGCTGCCGCAGGCGAGCGCGGGACGGCGCGTGCTGCAGGACTACCAGGCGACGGGACTTTCGCTCAAGGCGCATCCCGTCTCGTTCATGCGTTCGAAGCTGGGGGCGCGCGGCGTGACGGCGAACGAGGCGCTGCGCGACGCCAAGGTCTGCCCGCAGGACGCGATCATCACGGTTTCCGGCATCGTGCTGGTCCGCCAGCGGCCGAGCACTGCATCGGGCGTGGTGTTCATCACGCTCGAAGACGAAACCGGCATCGCCAACCTCGTCATCTGGCGCAACACGTTCGAGAAGCACCGCAAAGTGGCGCGGCTGAGCACGATGCTTCTGGCGCGTGGCCGGGTCGAACGCCAGGGCGAGGTGGTTCACGTTCACGCGCAGCACATGGAGTCGCTTGACGAATCGTTGCCGCAGCTCACGTTCAACTCGCGAGATTTCCATTAGAGCGCCCATAGAGCAGTGGCACAGGCGTCTCGCCAGTGATCGCATCAATCTGCGTCTGTGGTCTCTGTGATCTCTGTGGTCTATCCTCTTCAGTCATGTGCGGCCGATTTACGCGCGAGTTCACCTGGCGGCAGGTGCACGACTTCCTGAACCTGAAGTTCCCAGCCGCCGCGGAAATGAAGCCGAGCTACAACGTTGCGCCGACGCAGGACGTTCTCGTCTGCACGGCCGGGGACGATCGGCGGCGCGAACTCCGCATCATGCGGTGGGGCCTGATCCCTTTCTGGTCGAAAGACGCCGCCAAGTCTTATATCAACGCGCGCTGCGAAACAGTCGGCGAATCAAGCGCATTCCAGCAGTCCTTCGAGAAGCGCCGCTGCCTCGTTCCCGCCAGCGGTTTCTACGAATGGGCGAATAGCTCTCGCGGCAAGACGCCGTATTACATCCAGGTCGTGGATCAGCCGATCATCTGCTTCGCGGGCATCTGGAGTCCGTGGCGCCCGGAAGACGACCAGAAACCAATCGAGACCGTCGCCATCATCACCACGCGCTCAAACACCGTGATCGCGGACATTCACGATCGCATGCCCGTTATCCTGGACCCGCGACACTTCGATCGATGGTTGCTCGACGATCAGCCGGATCGCCGGATGTTCGAGCCGCCGCCGGCGGCCCGGATGCGAATGCACATGGTCAGCACGCGCGTGAACAGCCCGAGAAACAACGATGAACGCCTCACGCTTCCCGCCAGCGATGTGGGTGATCAGCGACAGATGTTTCTCAACGATCGCTGAGTGCCGGGAACGGACATCCAGTTCGCCATCGCCTGAGAGTCTGGAGTTCTCAGCGGCCCCGATCTGCGCTCTCTTGCGCGAAGGGGGCTCGCCATCCGGTTGGCCGAGAATCCCCTCGGTGCTACCGTTATCGCGATTGCTCCGGTAGCTCAGATGGATAGAGCAGCGGTCTTCTAAACCGCAGGTCGCAGGTTCGAGTCCTGCCCGGAGCGCTTGAGTGCGCGGATGAAGCAGAGGAGTTGCGGTGGACGCCGAGCGCCTGGCCCACCCGCTCAGCTGCTCAGCTGCGCGCCGCAGATGCACTATCATGCCGCCCCATGACAACGTCGATGCGCGGGCGAAGCCTGATTTCGCTGGCCGATCTTTCCGCGGACGACATCCAGTTTCTGCTCGATTGCGCTGCGCGGCTCAAGATGGACCGCCGCGCCGGTCACGCGCACGCAGTGCTCGCCGGTCGCACGCTGGCGATGATCTTCCAGAAGCCCTCGCTGCGCACGCGCGTCGCGTTCGAAGTGGGCATGTGCGAGCTTGGCGGGCACGTGGTGAATCTTTCGCCGGCGGACATACAGCTCGGTCAGCGCGAAACGACTGAGGACATCGCGCTGGTGCTCTCGCGTTACTGCGATGTCCTGATGGCGCGCACGTTCTCGCACCGGGTGCTCGATGAGCTCGCCAGGTTCGCGACCGTGCCCGTGATCAACGGCCTGAGCGACGATGAACATCCCTGCCAGGTGCTGGCCGATCTCCTGACGATTCGCGAGCGGCTGGGGCGGCTGGCGGGCGTGCGCGTGGCGTACGTCGGCGATGCGAATAATGTCGCGAACTCGTGGATGCTTGCCGCGGCGGTGATGGGCATGCGTCTGACCGTCTGCTGTCCGCCTGACTACGTTCCGCGCGAATCGTATTTGCAACGTGCGATCGAGGTCGCATCGTCCACAGGCGCTGCGATCGAAGTGACGCACGAGCCGCGCGCCGGTTGCCGCGACGCCGAAGTCGTCTATACCGACGTGTGGACGAGCATGGGGCAGGAAGCCGAGCGCGATGCGCGGCAGGCGGCGTTCGCGGGATTTCAGGTCAACGCGGCCCTGCTGGATGTCGCCGCCCGCGATGCGATCGTCATGCACTGCCTGCCCGCGCTCTACGGCGAGGAAATCGATTACGAAACCAGCCGCCGTTCATCGAGCGCGATCTTCGATCAGGCGGAGAATCGACTGCACGCGCACAAGGCGCTGCTGGCCTCGCTGTTGGGAGCGTAAGGGCCACCGCCGATCAACGGGCGAGGACGCCTGTGCCACTTTGGTGAAAGCATCGGCCCGAAGATAAACGAACCCGACCGGTCTGGAGTGAGACCGGTCGGGCGAGTTGACCGTCGCCTGGGACAGATAGGAGAGTCTCAAGCGAACGGGTGGATTCTGAATTGGCCGAGGCGTCCGCGGACCCTGCTGCAAGCTGCGCGGCGGCGCAGTATTCATACGTCCCGCACGATCTGGTGGTTCCCGCGAAGCGCTCGATCGATGTCCATCGATGACAATCAGATCGGCTGCATCGATCGCGACCTGAAGCGAGAGGCGACGAGGCAAGCTGCGGCATGCGCGGCCCGCACGGCGTGCGTGTCAAATAGGTGCGGTGCTGGGGTCACGCGGCGCGAATACCCCGCTGCCCACGGGCTGACTCTGCGCATCCACGCCGCGCGCTCGCCTATGCTTGCTCGTTTTCGCCGATTCACAGGAGCGATCAGTCGTTCATGTCTTCACCGACGCCATCCGCCGGCCGGCAGCGGCCGCCGATTCACGACGCGATGCTCGCCGATCAGCCGGAGCTGAGGCGTCTGGCGCGATCCATCGAGCGCGCGCAGCGCTCCGGGCGGCCATCGGATCGAAACGAAAAGCGTTTGGCGGAGCGTCTGGAGCGATCGATCGCCCGCAGGCGGGAGCGGGCGGCCAATCGTCCTCGGCCCGCGCTCGACGCCGATCTGCCCGTCATCGAGCATCGCCAGGCCATCGAGGCCGCAATTGCCGAGCATCAGGTCGTGGTGATCTGTGGCGAAACGGGCAGCGGGAAGACGACGCAGATTCCGCAGATCTGCCTGGGCCTGGGTCGCGGCGAAGCCGGCGTGATCGGCCACACCCAGCCGCGGCGGATCGCTGCGCGCGCCGTCGCCGACCGCATCGCGCATGAGCTGCGCAGCCCCCCCGGTCGAATCGTCGGCCACAAAGTTCGCTTTCAGGACACGGTCGGGCCGGACGCCTTCATCAAGATCATGACCGACGGCATCCTGCTGGCGGAGATCCAGCACGACCGCCTGCTTCGCCAGTACGACACCATCATCATCGACGAGGCGCACGAGCGCAGCCTGAACATCGACTTCCTGCTGGGCGCGCTCCGCAACACCCTGCCGCGGCGGCCGGAACTCAAGCTCATCATCACCTCGGCGACCATCGACCCGCGCCATTTCAGCGAGCATTTCGGCGGCGAACGGAGAGC